>DASUIK010000357.1:0-5521 GCA_036279795.1 Burkholderiaceae bacterium
ACTGCGCTTGTTGCGGTTCAACCCCAGGAACAGCGGCCCCAGACCCTGCGCGCCCTGTGGACCGATACCCCGAATCACATCGCCGCCCGGCGCTTCGACCTTGATCACGTCGGCCCCCAGGTCGGCCAACATCTGCGTGGCAGACGGGCCCATGAACACGGCCGTCATGTCGATGACGCGCACGCCTGAGAGTGGGCCGGCGCAGGGTAGTTCTGAGGGTTTCAATGCTGCACCTAAAAACCTATCAATAGGTTTAAAGGGCCAATGTTAGAGGTGATCGCTGATCCGCGTTTTGGTGAAAACCCTGAAACAGAAAGCGCTACTTCGACCACTCGTTGGACAGCGACTCCGCTTGTTTGAGTACCAATTCCACCGCGTCTTCTTCGCCGGGGCCTGGCGGGGGATACTTCCATTTGTGCAACGTGCGGCGCACCAGGATGCGCAACCGCGCCCTCACGCTCTCGCGCACCTGCCAGTCCACCGTCGTGCTAGCGCGTAGCTTCTCGGTGATTTCGACGGCGATCTTTTTCAAGGTGTCGTCGCCCAGCTCGCGCACCGCGCTCTCGTTGTTGGCCAGGGCGTCGTAGAACGCGATTTCGTCCGGGCTCAAGCCCAGCGCTGCTTCACGTTCCAGCACAGCCTGGAACTCCTTGGCCATCTGGATCAGCTCTTCGATCACCTGCGCGGTTTCAACGGCGCGGTTGTGGTACTTGCGCAGGGTCTCCAGCAGGCGGTCGCCGTATTTCTTCTCCTGCACCACGTTGTTGCGCGCCCGTGCCTTGATCTCGTCGCGCAGCAGCTTTTGATGCGCGCCAGTGCCGCCAGCAGCCGGTCGCGCAGCACCACCTGCCGAAAGTCCGCCCGCTCAGGCCGGTCTCCCTCCGGCGCCATGTCCGGACCATGGGCGAACTGCCAGCCCGTCTGCTGGAACCAGCCGATGCACAGGTCTTCGAGTTGTTGTTCGTTCAGCATGCCACTCCCTGGTTGCTCAAAGGGTGCGTTAAACCACCTAGATGCTTGATTTGAAAAGCTTTTTTAAACCAAAAACCCGTTTCCTGGGTTTGCGATAAAGCACTTTTCTGGCCTAGAACCGCAGAACCGGCCTCACCACGACCGAGCCCCTGGACCTCCAAAGAATAAAACACCTAAGTTTTTGATTTTGAAAGGGTTTTTCAGAAAAATGCGCCTTGCCTGGTTTTGCGTTAAAGCACTTTCAAGCCCAGAACGGCAAGTACCGCGCATAGCGGGTTGACAGACTGTCGGTCTCATCGGACTTGACCAAATTGGCCTCTTTGGTCGCTCCGATCACCTGCGACACCGTGGCCGCCTTGGATTCAGGCAACCGGAACCGCTCTCGCAGGCTTTGGTTCGACATCCGCTGGTTGCTGACGTACTTCAGACAGCAATGCTGGTAACAGGCTCGGATGCGGTCCGGCTTGCCCATGTCAGCAAAGTCCTGGTGGGCAAACAACACCGCCGTCGTGCGCGTATCGCTGGTGCGGAAATCCGGCGCAGGCAATTGGTAGACCTCTGCCAGCGAAACCACCTTGTCCACCCCGCTGCCTTTTTCCTCGCACAGGCCCATGCGGCGCATCAGCTCAGCCAGCCGCTCATTGCGCGAACGGAACTCGTCGATGAACCGCTCCACCCGAATGGGCGGCAGTCCGGGGTTAGAAATCTCCAGCCGGTCGGCATACATCTCGATCATCACGGACTGCCCCGTCGCCTCAAAGTCCTGATGCACGAGCGCATTGGCCACCAGTTCACGAATGGCCTGGCGCGGAAACATCTTCACCTCTTCGCGAACGACCTGCTCCACAAAACGGTTCAACGGCGCCGCCGAGTGCACAAAGTCCACCAGGCTCTCGAAACCGACGGCATATCCCCGCACACCGGGTTTGTCGTCGCGGGTGACCAGCTTGTTGCCGCCGTCGTACAGCACCACTCGGGGCGCCTTGCGGGCCAACTCAGGTGAAAAGGCTTCCAGCTTCTTGGCCAGCAAAATGGCCGCCAGGTTGCTGATGCGCCACCCCACCCCACGCGACTCGATCAAGCGCTCCTGCTCCAGCCGGGCCAACACCCCATCCCGGGTCGTGGGGTAGGGCAACTTCAGCAGGTCAAAAAAACTCTGCGTATCGAGCAAGCCCACCACTTCATCGGCAGACGCACCCTCGCGAGCCGGCCGCTCAAACCAGTCGGGTCCGCCTTCGCCCAGAATGCGTTTGAGCTGGTCGGGCGTCATCGGCACCAGCTCCTCACCCGCGCGCATCAGATACCGGGGTAGTCGGCCGGGTTCATGTAGTAGTCATGCGCCGGGTCCTGGAACTGGGCCTTGAGTTCCTTCTGGCGCTCTTCGAACGCGTCGGACACGTATTTGATGAACAGCAGGCCGAGCACGATGTGCTTGTAGACGGCGGCGTCCAGGCTGGGCAGCAGCTTGTTGGCAGCGGTCCAGAGTTTCTTTTCGAGGTCGTCGAAGAACTGTTGTTCGGTGTGGTTCATGGGGGGCTGCGAAAGTCCGTGCTCAGGTGCGAGCAGGCCCTGAGCATATCAATCAGTTCACCGCGCACCACTTGCCATGTGCGCGCCTTCACCGCTCAGCAATGTAGTGCGACATCCTCGCACTCTCACCCTCGACGAGAAACGCGCGCAGCTGGGCCTCCAGGGCCTGATCTGCCACGGTGGCGCGGGCGCGCTGGTGCAGGTAGTCGGCCCAGGATTCAACGATGAAGCGCTCGGTGTAGCGCGCCGGCTGACCCAGGTCTTTGTAGACGCGCCAGAAGGTGGCGCCGTCGCGCTTGCGGGGCGCACGCAGTTTCGCTGCGGCGTCCAGAAAGGCTTCGTCGGTCCCGGGCCGGATGCGGTAGCTGATCTCGACCGCGATGGGGCCGGCCTCGGGCGCGGGCTCGGCTTCGATGAAGAGTTCGTCCCAGGGGGTGCTTTGGGTGACCTCGTGGGTGTCGCCCACACGCAGCGGGAAGGGTTTGACCAGGAGCAGGCCGGCGGCCATCAGGGCGGCGGCGCTCAGCAGGGCGGTGTTCAGCCCGAGGATGTCGGACGCCGCGCCCCAGAAGGCCGAACCCATGGCGTAGGCGCCCAGCGCGGCCACCATGTGCAGGGCCACGGCGCGCGAGCGCACCCAGGGTGGCGCGCTGGCCTGGGTGGCGCTGTTGAAGATGGACATGGACGTCATCCATGCCGCACCACCGGCGCCCATGGCAAGGTAAATCAGCCAAGGCACGCGCACCAGTGCCGCCAGTGTGAGGACCAGCGCGAACACCAGGACGGTTACGATGACGATGCGGTCGAGCGAGAAGCGTGCGCGCAAGCGACCCGCCACCATCCCCGCCATCACCGCGCCCGAGCCCATGCAGCCCATCAGCAGACCAAAACCTTCGGCGCCCGTGCCCATGCGCTGGGCGATGGTGGGCAGAAGCGCCCAGAGTGCCGAGCCGGCCGCACCGTAGGCCATCACACGCACGAGTTGCGCCAGGATGATGCGCGAGTGCCAGGCAAAGCGCAGGCCACTGAGTGTGCCGCCCCACAGGCGTTCGGCGGGCAGCCGACTGGGCGGGTGGGGCTTGGGTGGCCAGCGGCGGGTGGCCTCCCACATGAGGGCGGTGGTGAGTACCGTGACGAGAAACACCCAGCCCGCGCCCAGGCGGGTGAACATCAGGCCGGCCAGGGTGGGGCCGACGGCACGCGCGGCGTTGTAGGCGATGCTGATGACGGTGATGGCCTGGGGCCATTCCTCGCGGGGCACGGGGTCCACCACCGAGGAGTTCCACGCGGGCGTCAGCATGGCCAGACAGCACCCGCACACGAACACCAGGAACAGCACCGAGCCCGGCCCGCCCCAGTGGCCCAACGCCAGCACGGCCAACAACACGCTGGCCACCAATTGCGCCACCAGCGAGATGCTGATCAGGCGGCGACGGTCGGTGGTGTCGGCCAGCACCCCGGCCGGCAGGGCCAGCACGAACATGGGCAGGAAGACGGCGGTTTGCACCAGCGCGGCCAGGAAGGACGAGCCGCTGAGTTCCATCATCAGCCAGGCTGCCACCATGGCCTGCATGCCGTTGCCGATGAAGAAGGCGGCGCCACACAACCACAGGCCTCGGAAGGCGGGTTGGCGCAGAGGGCTCCAGATGGAGGCCGAGGCGGGTGCGGGTGCAGCAGACATCGGGGCATTATTCCCGCTTGTGGCGCAACGGGTGGCACACTGTGATTTTTCTGTCACCCTTCAAGGAGCCAGCCATGCTGGAGTTGCTGATCACCGCGCGCGAGGGCGACCTGGGCAACGGCCTCAAGGTGCGGCGTGTGCTGCCCTACGCCAAGCGCCGCATGGTGGGGCCTTTCGTGTTTTTTGACCACGCCGGCCCGGTCAGCCTGCTGCCCGAGGCGGTGCGTGCGGCCGACGTGCGGCCGCACCCGCATATCGGCCTGTCCACCATGAGCTACCTGCTCAGCGGCGAGATCATGCACCGTGACAGCCTGGGTGTGGTGCAGCGCATCCGCCCGGCCGAGGTCAACTGGATGACCGCCGGGCGCGGCATTTCGCATTCCGAGCGTTTCGAACACCCGGCGTCGTTTGCAGGCGGTGGCCTGGAGCTGATGCAGTTCTGGGTGGCCCTGCCCGTGGCCGACGAGGAATGTGATCCCACCTTCACCCACTACGGCAGCGAGGCGCTGCCCGTGATCGAGCTGCCCGGCCTGCGTTGCCGCGTGCTGGCCGGCGAGGTGATGGGCCAGCGCAGTGGGGTGCGCACGTCTTCGCCCTTGTTTTGTGCCCACGTCGAGCTGAGCGCTGGCACCTGTTTCACGCTCGATGGTGCCTACCCTGAGCAGGCGGTATACGTGGCGCGCGGGGCGGTTTCCAGTGGCGGCCAAACCGCCGAGCCGGGCCAGCTGATGGTGTTTGACCAGGGTGCAGACGAGGTGGTGGCCGAGCAGGACAGCGTGCTCATGCTGCTGGGCGGCGAACCCGTGGGGCCACGCCACATCTTCTGGAACTTCGTCTCGTCGCGCCCCGAGCGCATCGAGCAAGCCAAGGCCGACTGGCGTGCCGGGCGCATCCCGCTGCCGCCCGACGACCACGACGAATTCATCCCGTTGCCGGGGTGAGGGGTGCTGTCAAGAAAGACATCGGCCAGTTGGCGTTTGGCGCCTTCGGGCGCGAGAATGGAGCTTTTCCACTGACCGCAGGAGTTGGCCATGAGAACCACCGTCCGCTTGAGTTTGATCACCGTGTTGGTGGCCTTGGGCGCCAGCGCCGCCTGGGCCCAATCCACCAAACCCGGCTTGTGGGAGGTGCAGAACAAGATGGGCGGCAACCCCGAGATGGACAAGGCCATGGCCGAGATGCAAAAGCAGTTGGCCGCCATGCCGCCCGAGCAGCGCAAGATGATGCAGGACATGATGGCCAAACAAGGGGGGGCCATGCCGACGCCGGGCGCCGGTGGCGGCATGGCCATGAAGGTGTGCATCACGCCCGAAATGGCGGCGCGCAACGACATGCCCA
>DASUIK010000358.1:0-19172 GCA_036279795.1 Burkholderiaceae bacterium
TGCCGCCGGCGGCAAAGCCGGCCAGCACCTTGGCGTTGTCGGCCATCTGGGCCTGGCCCAGCAGGGGCAGGGTGCCTGCGGCGGCGCCCAGGCTCAGTTGCAGAAAATGGCGGCGTGCGATGTGCATGGGTGAGGTCTCCAGGTGTTGTGTTTGAGGGAGGAAATCAGTGACCGGCTTTGGACAGGCGCAGGTTGTGTTTGAAGGTTTCGGGCACACGTTCGTCAAAGCCCAGCGCCACGCGACGCACCTCGGGGCTGTCGGTGGGTGCGTGGCCCACACCCAGCGCGGCGGCGCGCGGCGCGGCCACGGCGGTCACGGTGCCGCCCACGCGGCCCAGGCCGGTGACCTCGCACTCGACCACCTGGCCCGGATCGACCGAACGCGAGTGGCAGGGTGTGCCCATCAGGATCACGTCGCCCGGCATCAGGGTGATGTGGCGGGCGATGTCCGCGATGATGTAGTGCGGGCCCCAGATGGTTTCGTCGCCGATGTGGGCCTCTTGCACCACCCGGCCATTCACGTAGGTGCGCAGGGTCTGTTCGAACAGGTTGACGCCGCGCACGATGCCGGGGCCTATGGGCAGCAGGGTGTCGGCGCCCTTGACGCGCAGCATGCTGCCCTGGTCGGTGTCGCGGAAGTCCTGCAGGCCCATGTCCAGCGCGGGGCAAAAGCCCTCGATGAAGTCCCAGGCCTCGTCGGGCGTGACGTTGCGGCAGGTCTTGCCGATGACCACCGCGTACTCGCCCTCGTAGTTGAGGTAGGTGCAGTCGGCCGGCTTGAGGATCTGGCCGCCGTGGCCGTTGAGCGACGTGGGCGGCTTGGTGAAGTAGGTTGGCGTCTCGGTGGGCTTGGGTTTGTTGCGCGTCTCAAAGCTGCGTGAGCTGTAGGAGATGTGCACCGCGATGATCTTGCTCGGGTTGACCGGCGGCAGGTGGGGCAGGGTGCTCGGGTCGAGCACGCGGCCGTCGTCCAGGCGCAGTTGCCCTTGTTGTGGGCCATCTTCAATGACCGTGCCCCAGAAGGCACTGCCGCCAATGAGCACACGGCGGCGCTCGACACGTGGCCCGCACATCACGGCGGGCAGTTCGGTGAAAGGGAATTCGAAGTTCATGCGTTGGCCTCCTGCGTGTCGAACCAGATGTGCACGTTGCCCGTGCCCCGCGCGTTCTCGTAGTCGGACAGCACCTCGCCGCGCGCGCGGCAATCGGCCCCGCCCATGGCGCCCAGCATTTGCAGGTAGTGGCCGCCAAAGGCCTCCCAGGTGCGCTTGCGGTACTCGTCGTTCCAGTTGGCCAGGATGGTGTCGTGCCGGCCCTGTTTGAACAGCTCGATGGCGCCCTTGTCGCTGGCCACGTTCTCGGGACTGGAGACGTTGTCTTCGTGGAAGATGCGCGGGTGCTTGGGCGTCCAGTCGATGCGGTTGAAGCGGTGGCTCAACGCGCCGCTGGCCAGCATCACCACGCGCAGGTCGCTGCGGCGTATGGCTTCGCCCACCACCTCGCCAGCCTGCAGGAAGTGGGGCCAGTCGCAGTTCTGGCAGCAGCTGGCCGACACCACCGGCACGTCCATCAGCTCCAGTCGAAGCTGCTTGACGAGGTTGATGGTCGCGTACTGGCGGCCCAGGTCGGGGTGGTTGATGGCCCGCGACGGCACGCCTTTTTCCTGTGCCACGGCTTCCACGGCCAGGGCGAATTCGGGGTGGCCCCGGTAGTCGTAGGGCACGCCATGCAGGTACCAGGGCATCTCGTCCGAGATGTAGCTGCCCTGGTAGCGCGCGCCGCCGTCGATGAGGTGGTAGCCGGTGGTGAACCAGTGCGAGTCGAACACCAGCACCATGTCGGGCCGCGCGGCGGCAATCTTCTCGCGCAAGCGGGCGTAGCCGGCGATGAGGTCCGAGTCCTGCCCTGCGCCCATCAGCTTGCGGAAGTCCTCGCATTGCATCAGGCCGGGGTGGTGCGACACGATGGCCGCGCCTGTGATCTGTCCCATGGGGTGGTCCTTGTGGATGGAAGAGGTTGTCAGCGGTGGCTGAAGCTGGCGGTGAAGGGTTTTTTGGGCACCACGACGTCCTTGACGTCGCAGAAGAATTCGAAGCTCCAGTCGCCGCCCTCGCGGCCCACGCCCGAGCGCTTGATGCCGCCGAAAGGCGCGGCCAGGTCGCGGATGCCGAAGCTGTTGACCCAGATGAAGCCGGTGCGCACACGCTGTGCGAGCGCCGTGGCGTGGGCGGTCTCGCCGTAGCAGACGCCGCCCAGGCCGTAGTCGGTGCCGTTGGCCAGGGCCACCGCCTCGTCGTCGCTGGCGAAGGTTTGCAGCGTGAGCACCGGGCCGAAGACCTCGTTCTGCACGATCTCGTCGTCCTGTTTCAGGTCGGTCAGCATGGTGGGCTGCAGGTACTGGGCGCCGAAGGGGTGGCGCGCACCGCCCCACAGCAGCCGGGCACCGCCGGCCACGGCGCGGTCCACAAAGCCCAGCACCCGATCCACCTGGCGCGGGTGGATGATGGGGCCGACCTCGGTGGCCTCGTCGCGTGGGTCGCCCACGGTGAGCCGTTCCACTTGCGCCTGCAGGGCGGCCACGAAGCGGTCGTGCACGGCTTCGTGCACCAGGAAACGTGTGCCTGCCAGGCACACCTGACCCGCGTTGCGGTACATCAGCGCGCCGGTGGCGGCGGCGCTGTTGATGTCGGCGTCTTCCAGCACGATGAAGGGGCTCTTGCCGCCCAGTTCCAGGCTGCAGGGCACGAGGTTGGCGCCGGCGGCCTGGGCGATCCATTTGGCGGTGGGCACCGAGCCAGTGAAGGACACGCGGGCGATGCGCGGGTCGCTCACGAGCTTGGCGCCGGTGTTCGCGCCCGTGCCCTGCACCACGTTGAACACGCCGGGCGGCAGGCCGGCGGCGTGGGCCGCATCGGCCAGCAGCGAGCAGGTCAGCGGCGCCCACTCGGGCGGTTTCAGGATGCAGGTGTTGCCTGCCGCCAGTGCCGGCCCCAGTTTCCAGGTGGACAACATCAGTGGCGCGTTCCAGGGCGTGATGATGACCACCACGCCCGCCGGGTCGTGGCGCACGATGTGGTGCGCCTGGTCGGTTTCGATGGGGCGGTTCTGCAGGTCCAGTGCGTGTTCGGCGAACCAGCGGATGTTGAGCATGGCGCGCGGCACCACGCCGTGGCGCATGCGCGAGAGCAGCACGCCAGCGTCGTTGCTTTCGATCTGGCACAGCGCGTCGGCGCGCTGGCCGATCTCGTCGGCGAAGCGGTCGAGGTAGGGCTTGCGCTCGGAGGCCGTGAGCGCCGACCAGGCCGGGAAGGCCTGTTGCGCGGCGGCGATGGCGGCTTGCACCTCGGCCTCGCCGCCCTCGCACACCTCGCCCAGCAGGCGCTGGTCGATGGGCGAGTGCAGCGGGAAGCGGTTGGCGGAGGCCACACGCTGTCCGTTGATGTAGTGGTCGGGCGACACCGGGAAACCGGCGACTTCGATGGTGGGAGAGGTCATGGGTGGGTCTCGAAATTCAAACGAGGGTCTTGCCGGGGTTCATCAGGTTCAGTGGGTCCAGCGCCTGTTTGATGGCGCGCATGAGGGCCATCTCCAGCGGCGACTTGTAGCGGGCCGATTCGTCCCGCCGCAGCACGCCCAGGCCGTGTTCGGCCGAGATGGAGCCACCACAGGCCGCCACGGCGTCGTGCACCAGGCGGTTGAGCGGTGCCTCCAGCGCCACAAACGCGGCGGCGTGTTCGGCACCCAGGCGGTCGGCGGCGGGCGAGAGGTTGAAGTGCAGGTTGCCGTCGCCCAGGTGGCCAAACACCACCAGGCGCACGCCCTCGAATTGAGACGCGATGGCCTCGCTGGTGAGGTCAATGAACTCGGCAATGCGCGAGATGGGCAGGGCGATGTCGTGTTTGATGGTCTTGCCCTCGGCGCCCTGGGCCTCCGAGATGCCTTCGCGCAAGGCCCACAGGGCCTGGAACTGCGACAGGCTGCTGGACAAGGCGGCGTCGCTCACCCATTCGTTCTCCATGGCCTGGCCCAGCAAGGCCTCCATGGCCGCGTTGGCGTGGACCTCGTCCTGGCTGTCGCTGACCTCGATCAGCACGTACCAGGGCGAGCGCTCGGCCAGCGGGCAGCGCGCGGCGGCCACGTGTTTTTCGACCAGGGCCAGGCAGGTGTCGCTCATCAGCTCAAAGGCGGTGAGGCTGGCCGACAAGGCCTGCTGCGCCGCTTGAAGCAAGGCGGTGGCGGCAGCGGGCGAAGGCACCGCCACCAGGGCCACGGCCTGGGCCGCGGGTTGGGGAAACAGCTTGAGCGTGGCGCCGGTGATCACGCCCAGCGTGCCTTCGCTGCCGATGTAGAGGTCGCGCAGGCTGTAGCCCGTGTTGTCCTTGCGCAGACCGCGCAGCCCGTCCCACAACTCGCCCTGGGGTGTGGCCACTTCCAGGCCCAGGCACAACTCGCGTGCGTTGCCGTAGCGCAGCACCTGCACGCCACCGGCGTTGGTGGCCAGGTTGCCGCCGATGGTGCAGCTGCCCTCGGCAGCCAGGCTCAGCGGGAACAGTCGGCCAGCCTGCGCTGCCGCTTCTTGCAGCTGTTGCAGCGTCACGCCGGCATCGACTGTCACGGTGTTGTTGATCGGGTCGATGGCACGCACACGGTTCAGCCGCGTCAGCGACAGCACCAGGGCTCGCCCGCTGGTGTCGGGTGTGGCGCCGCCAGACAGGCCGGTGTTGCCGCCCTGCGGCACCACCGGCACCTGGTGGGTGTGGCACCAGCGCAGCACGTCGGCCACGTCGGCTGGGCTGTCAGGTTGGGCCACGGCCAGCGCCTGGCCGGTCCATTTGTGGCGCCAGTCGCTCAGAAAGGGTGCCATGTCGGCGGGCTCGGACAACAGCCGGCCCGCGAAGGCCTCGCGCAGGGAGGTGATCTGGGGGGTCATCAGGGGCTCAGTACACGCTGGCAGCGGCGGCGGCCGCAGGGGCATCGCTGAAGCGGGTGGCCAGCGCGCGCGCCGACTGCTTCAGCAAGGTGGTGTCCACCCCCACCGCCACGAAACGCGCGCCTTGGCCGATGTAGTGGCGGGCCAGCGTTTCGTCGGTGCACAGGATGCCCGGCGCCTTGCCGGCTGCGAGGATGGTGGCCAGGGCCACATCGATGGCGGCGCGCACCTCGGGGTGGGCGGGCTGGCCCAGGTGGCCCATCGAGGCCGAGAGGTCGGCGGGGCCGATGAACACGCCGTCCACACCGTCCACCGCCGCGATCTCGGCCAGTTGCGACAGGGCCGAGGCCGTTTCCACCTGTACCAGCAGGCACACGCGTTCGTTGGCTTCGTGCAGGTAGTTGGCGTGGCTGTTCCAGCGCGAGGAGCGCGCCAGACCGCTGCCCACGCCACGTGTGCCCTCGGGTGGGTAGCGCATGGCGCGCACCAGCTCGCGCGCCTGCTCTGCGGATTCCACCATCGGCACCAGCAGCGTGGTCGCGCCGATCTCCAGCACCTGCTTGATGAGGGTGGGGTTGCCTTCAGGGATGCGCAGCACCGGGTGCACGGGGTAGGGCGCCAGCGCCTGCAGCGTGGCCAGCATCTGGCGCAGGTCGTTGGGCGCGTGTTCGCCGTCGATCAGCACCCAGTCGAAGCCACAGTCGGCGCAGACCTCGGCCGCATAGGGGTCGGCCAGGCCCAGCCACAGGCCGATCTGGCGGCGGCCGGCCCACAAGGCCTGTTTGAAAAGGTTGTCGGGCGCGGCCATCACACAAACCTCGCGGAGATGGAGCCCAGCGGGCCGTAGTCGGCATGGAACACGTCGCCTGCGGCGCAGGCCACGGGGCGGGTGAAGGAGCCGCCGAGCACGATCTCGCCGGCCTGCAGCGATTCGCCGTACAGCGCCAGCCGGTTGGCCAGCCAGGCCACGCCGTTGCCGGGGTGGTTGAGCACGGCAGCGCCCAGGCCCGATTCCTCGATCACGCCGTTCTTGAACAGCAGGGCACCGGCCCAGCGCCAGTCCACCGCGTCGGGCCGCATGGGGCGCCCGCCCAGCACGATGGCGCCGTTGGCCGCGTTGTCTGCGATGGTGTCCAGCACCTTGCGCGGCGCTTTCGTTTGGCGGTCGAACTGCTCGATGCGGGCGTCGATCAACTCCAGCGCCGGCACCACGAAATCGGTGGCGTTGAGCACGTCGAACAGGGTCACGTTCGGGCCTTGCAGCGGCTTGGCCAGGATGAAGGCCAGCTCCACCTCGAAGCGCGGCAGGATGAAGCGGCTGGTGGGAATGTCGGCGCCATCGCGCAGCAGCATGTCGTCGAGCAGGGTGCCGTAGTCGGGCTCGGTGATCTGCGAGGCCAGCTGCATGGCGCGCGAGGTCAGGCCGATCTTGTGGCCGATCACACGGCGGCCTTCGGCCAGGCACAGGGCCATCCAGGCGCGCTGGATGGCGTAGCTGTCCTCAATGTCCATCTGGGGGTGCAGTTTCGAGAACTGCTCCACCTGCACACGGGTGCGTTGTGCGGCGTGCAACTGCGCTGCCAATTGCGCGTGGAGCTGGGGGCTCAGGTTCACGGTGTCTCCGTTGTCGGTGTGGGTGCGATGGCGGCGAGTGTCCGTGGCTTCACTGAAAACAACAATCAATGAATCTTGGCTCACTCGTAAGCAGAGGTGGATAATCAAAAACCTGCGCGCAACCTGCTTTTCTCGCCATGCCCCTCACCCGCCTGACCCTGAGACAGTTCGAAGCTTTTGTGGCGGTGGCCGATGTGCGTGGCTTTGCCGCGGCCGGCGCGCAAATGGGGCTGTCCTCGTCGGCGGTCAGCCAGCTCATCGCCGAGATGGAATCGACCATCGGCTTTCGGGTGTTCGACCGCAGCACCCGGCGGGTCGAGTTGTCGAGTGCGGGACGGGATTTCCTGGCCTCGGTGCAGACGGCGCTGCGCCACGTGCACTTGGCCGAGGCGGCCGCGGCCGACGTGCGCAACCGCGCCTCGGGGGTGGTGCGGGTGGGGGCGCCCATGGTGCTGGCCAGCGCGGTGCTGCCGACCATCGTGCGGGCGTTCAACGAGGCGCGCCCCAAGGTGGTGGTTCGCATCCGCGACACGCCGGTGGACGCGTTGGTGGACCGGGTGGCCGCCGGTGACCTGGACCTGGCGGTGGGCCCCGACCGCCCGGGGTTGGACCACGTCATCGCCACGCCCGCCTTCGACAGCCCCTGGGTCTTGTGGTGCGCGCAGGACCACCCCTTGGCCAAACGCCGTTCGTTGCGCTGGCAGGACCTGCGCGACGTGACCCTGGTGGCCGCCGGGCGCGACCACGAACGCAGCGTCGCGCAAATGCACGCCAACGCCCCTGAGGGCTCACGCATCCACCCGGTGGACATCGTGGACAACGTCTCCACCGCCCTCGGCATCGCCGCCCAGGGGCTGGCCGCCACCCTGGCGCCCGCCTACGTGGGCGTGGTGGCACGGCCGCAGGGCCTGGTGATGCGCCGCGTGAAAGACCCGGAGGTCATCCGCCAGGTGTGCGTGTACCAATCGAAGCTGCGCGCCGCGCCGCCCGCCGCCGAGGCATTTGGAGAGTTTTTGCTGAACTGGATGCGCAGCAAGCACTTCGCCCAACTGCTGGCTTGAGGCGTTGGCCACTGGGGTTGACGATCCGGTTCATGGCCGGTTGTCCGTGGTCTCTGCCAGACGGTGTCCACGCCCACAAACTGGCTGGGCGTGTGGTTTGGAAGGAGAGGGTGACTCTGAATCAGCGAGGCGGGTGCGTTCGCAGCCAAATCAACACGGCCAGCGCGCTCAGGCCCAGCGCGGTGGACAGCCACATGGCCTGCGCACCCCAGCGCGCCACACAGGCGCCAAACACCAGGGGCGCGAGGGCCTGGGCCACACGCGATGGCGCCATGATCCAGCCTTGGCGCTGGCCATAGCCGTGTGCGCCAAACAGGGCCAGCGGCAGGGTGCCTTTGGCGATGGTGAGGATGCCGTTGCCACCGCCGTGCAGCACCGCGAACACCGGGCTGGCCACGGGCCCCAGTGCCAGCCAGGTGGCCGCCCCCACGGGGTGGGCCAGCGCCGCCCAGCGCGCCGACCACAAAGGGTGCCAGCGCCGCATCAGCCCGAATTCGGTCACACGGCCCGCCACTTGGGCCGGCCCCACCAGGGCAGCCGTGGCCACTGCGGCCGACAGGCTGGCACCGTGGGTCATGAGCAACTGCGGCAGGTGGGCCGCCATGGCGGTGCTGATGAACCACGTGGCCGCAAACACGTAGGCCAGGGCGACTGCCACGGTGCGCGGCTGCTGGCGGGGGGGCTGTGCGTCGCTGGGCGTGACGGCCGTTGGCTCGGCTTGCCGTTCGGGGGCGGTGGCGCGCCCCTGGGGCAGGCTGGCGTTGAGGGGAAGGCCAAGCACCAGGTGCAGCACGGCCCACGTGGCGCAGGCCTCGCGCCAGCCCCAGGTGTGGGCCAGCCAGGCCGTCAGTGGCCAGCCGATGGTGCTGGCAAACCCCGCCAGCAGGGTGATGCCGGTGATGGCCGAGCGGGCCGAGGTGCCTTGCAGGCGGACGAGGGCGGCAAAGGCTGCGTCGTACAAACCGCAGCCCATGGCCAGGCCCAGTACCCACCACCCCACATAGAGCACCGTGGGGTTGGGTGCGCACGCCAAGGTGAACAGGCCGACCGCAAACAGCAGGCTGACCCAGCTGAGCACGCGCCGCCCGCCGTGGTGGTCGATGGCGCGACCGCTGAACGGACCGAGCAGGGCCGACACCCCCAGCGCCAGGCTGAACCCCAGCCACACCTCGGTGGTGGACAGGCCCAGGTCGGCGGCCATGGCATCGGCCAGCATGGCGGGCAGGTAGTAGGAAGAGGCCCAGGCCAGCGTCTGGGCCGTGCCCAGGCGCAGCACCAGTGAGGTGTTGGCCCGTGACGGGGCGGTGTTTCCGCTCAGGGGCTGACCCAGCCGGACTCGATGAACGCCGCTGCGGTGTCGGAGGCCAAGGCTTGCACGCTCCCCACGGCCGACGCCAGCGCATCGCTGGTTTCACCGGTGGCGGCCAGCTTCTCGATCTCGGCCGCCCGCGCGCCCAGCAACACGGCGCCCATGCTCACGCTGCTGCCCTTGAGGCTGTGGGCGCTTCGGCGCAGGGTGGGCAGGTCGTGGGCTGCCAGCAGGGCCACCAGCTCGGCGCTCTGGGTGGGCAGGCCATCCACGTACAGCTTCACGATGCCGTCGAGCTCATCGCCCAGGGCTTCGCGCAGTTCGTTCAGGGTGGCGTGGTCGATGAGCTGCATGGGTGCGGCGCTGTCAGGCGATGTCAAGGGTGTGGAAGCCGAACTGGCCTCGGCGGCGGTCGGCAAAGTAGCACAGCAGGGTTTCCCTCACGGTGCGAAACGCGATCTCGTCCCAGGGGATTTCGGCCTCGGTGAACAGGCGCGCCTCCTGGGTTTCGTGTCCGGGGTCAAAGCGGTCGCTCAGCAGGCGCGCGCGGTAGTACATGTGCACCTGCCCGACGCGGGAGACGTTGAGCAAGGTGTACAGCGGGCCCATTTCGATCTGGGCACCTGCCTCTTCGTCGGTCTCGCGCGCCGCGCCTTCGGCGGTGGTTTCGCCCAGCTCCATGAAACCGGCAGGCAGCGTCCACTTGCCCAGCCGCGGTTCGATGTTGCGTTTGCACAGCAGCACTTGTTCGCCGGTGTCGCCCCACACGGGCACCGTGCCCACCACGTTGAGTGGGTTTTCGTAGTGGATGGTGTGGCAGGCGGGGCAGACGGCGCGCACGCGCGTGTCGCCATCGTCTGGCACCCGGTGTTGCACCTGGGTGCCGCACACACGGCAATGGTTGACGGGGAAACGCGACAGCATGCGGCGAGTGTAGCGTCGCCGCAGGCCCTTCAAGCCTTGGCGGGTTTGGTGGATTTGGTGTGTTTGTCGATCAGGCTGCGGGCGGTGTCCAGCAGCTTGCGGCCGTCGAAGCCGCGCTTGTTCATGTCGTCCACCCACTCCACTTCGACTTGGCGCGCCTTGCGGCGGAACTCCTGCGCATCGGCCTGGGGGATGGTGTAGATGGTGTTGCCCCGGTCGGCGGCGGCCTTGCGGCCGGGCACGTCGCCCTCCTGCTGCACTTTGCCCAGGTAGGCCGAGGTGGCCATGCCGGAGTTGGCGTCGATGATCTTCTTGAGGTCGGGCGGCAGCGAAGCGTATTTGGCCTTGTTCATGCCCATCACGAAGGTGGTGGTGTACAGCGCGCCGCCGGCGGGGTCGAACTCGCTGTGGAATTTGGTCAGCTCGTGTACCTTGACGGCCGGCACCACCTCCCAGGGAATGGCACAACCGTCGATCACGCCCTTGGACAGCGCGTCCGGAATCTGCGGCAGCGGCATGCCCACCGGCGTGGCGCCCAGGTAACCCAGCATCTTGGTGATCTGGCGGGTGGGCCCGCGCAACTTCATGCCGCGCAGGTCGTCGGGGCGCTCGATCTGCTTGTTCTTGGTGTGGAACATGCCGGGGCCGTGCACCTGGAGGGCGAGGGGCTGAACGTCCTTGTACTCGTCGGGTGCCATGGTCTGGATGTATTCCCAGAAGGCCTTGGACGTGGCTTCGGCGTTGGTCATCATGAAAGGCAGCTCGAACACCTCGCTGCGCGGAAAGCGCCCCGCCGTGTTGCCCGGCAGCGTCCAGACGATGTCAACCACGCCGTCCTTGGCCTGGTCGAAGAGCTGCACCGGCGAGCCGCCCAGCTGCATGGCCGGGTAGCCCTCGAACTTGATGCGCCCGCCCGAGTCCTTCTCTACCTTGTCCATCCACCACTTGTGCATGTTCAGCCACACATTCGACTGTGGCGCCATGAAGGTGTGGAACTTCAGCGTGACGCTTTGCTGGGCAAAACCCACCAGGGCGGGTGCGCCCAGGGCCACGGCGGCACTGGACTGGAGCAGGGTGCGGCGCTGAATCATGAGAAGTCTCCGTGTGTTTTGAAAGGGCCGTCCAGTGTAGGCATGGGTGCCCGGTAGATTCAATCAGCGTATGTACTGAACCAGCCACAGCGAAATGGCCGGAAAGAACAGCAGTAACAGGGTGCGGACCACGTCGCTGGCCAGGAAGGGCATGACGCCCCGGTAGCTTTCGGCGATGGGCACGTCCTTGGCCATGCCGTTGACCACATAGACGTTGAGCCCCACCGGGGGCGCCAGCAGCCCGAAGCCCACGGTCATCAGCACCATGATCCCGAACCAGATGGCGGTCATCTCGGGCGGCATGCCGAAGTCCAGCCGCATGATCATGGGGAAAAAGATGGGGATGGTCAGCAGGATCATGGACAGCTCGTCCATCACCGCGCCCAGCACCACGTACAGCAGCAAGATGGCCGACACCACCATCACCGGCGGCACGTTCCAGCCCGACACGAGTTCGGCCAGTTGCGCCGGCACCTGGGTCAGCGCCAGCGAGGCGTTCATCACGTCGGCGCCGATGAAGATCAGGAAGATCATGGCCGAGCTCTCCGCCGTGGCGTAAAAGCAATGCCGCAGCTTGGTCCAGGTCAGCTCGCGCTTGAGCAGCGCCGCCACAAAGGTGGACGCCGCCCCCACCGCCGCCCCTTCGGTGGGCGTGAACAGGCCGCCGTAGATGCCACCAAACACGATGAGGAAAACGGTGGCAATCGGCAGGATGCCACCCAGGGCCTTGAAGCTGAGTTTGTCGGCGCTGCTGTCGTGTTCGGGTGCGTGGCCGGGCACCACGCGCACGTAGACCGCGATCGCGATCATGTAGCCCACCATGGCGATCAGACCGGGGACCATGGCCGCCGCAAACAGCTTGGCAATGTTCTGCTCGGCCAGGATGGCGTAGATCACCAGGGGCACCGAGGGTGGGATGAGGATGCCCAGCGTGCCGCCGGCGGCCAGCGTGCCGGTGGCCAGGCGGCCCGAGTAGCCGTGGCGCTTGAGCTCCGGCAAGGCCACCGAGGTGATGGTGGCGGCCGTGGCCACCGAGGAGCCGCAAATGGCCCCGAAGGCCGCGCTGGCCAGCACGGCCGCCATGGCCAGCCCGCCCTTGAAGCGCGACATCACCGCGCTGGCAAACCCGAACAGGGCCTTGGAGATGCCCCCCTGGGTGGCGAACTGCCCCATCAGGATGAACAGCGGGATGACCGACAGGTCGTAGCTGGCAAAACGCGCGTAGGCCTGGCTGTTGAGGAAGTTGGCCAGCGGCAGCCAGCCGGCCTGTGTGACGTAGCCCACACAACCCGCCGCGAACATGCTGACCGCGATGGGGATGCGTATGGCCATCAACACCAACATCACGCCGAAGATCATCAGCGTCAAGGTCATCGGTGTCATGGGCGTGCCTTTGTGCCGCGCCCTGCGGTGCGCGTTGGCTGGGAGCGGCTGGGGGATGCGCTCATCCGTCCACCCTGTCGGAGGCGTCCATCAGCCGCAGCGCCTGGGCCAGCGCAATCACCGCGCTGAGGGCCAGGGGCGGGGCGATGCCTGCGTAGACGATCCACTCAGGAAAGCCCAGCATCATGGTGGTGGACTGATTGTTGTAGGAGTTCAGCCCGCCCAGCGTGGTGCGCCATGCCAGCAGGCCCATGGTCAGGGCCAGTGTGACGGCGCCCAGGCGGTCCAGCTGGCTGTTGGTGGCGGGCGAAAGCCGGGTGGTGAAGAAGTCCACGATGATGTGGCCGCGCCGCACCTGGCACCAGGGCATGAAGAGGGCGATGGCGGCACCGGCCACCACACCCGTCAGCTCGAAGTCGCCCACCAGCGACACACCGGTGGTATTGCGCCCGATCAGGCTGGCGCAGGTCATGAGGGTGATGAGTGTCAGCAGCACGCCGGCCAGAATGGCGCTCAGGCGGGCCAGCGTGTGCAGCAGCTTCATGCCACGGCCACGCGGATGGGTGTGAGGCCACCCACGCCACCCTCCATCACGTCACCGGGCTTCACGGCTGCCACGCCTTCGGGCGTGCCGGTGTAGATCAGGTCGCCCGCTTGCAATTCCCAGGCGGCAGAGAGGTGTTCGATGGTTTCGGCGATGTTCCAGATCAGCTTGGCGACGTTGCTGCGCTGGCGGTCGGCGCCGTTGACCTGCACCCAGATGTCGGCCTGGGTCACATCCCCGGCCTGCGCCACCGGCGTGATGGGGCCGATGGGGGCGGACTGGTCGAAGGCCTTGCCGATGCACCAGGGGCGGCCCTGCTTTTTCATGTCGTTTTGCAGGTCCCGCCGGGTCATGTCCAGACCCACGGCGTAGCCGTAGATGTGTTGGAAGGCGTCGGCCGCTTTGATGTTTTTGCCACCGGTGCCAATGGCCACCACCAACTCGATTTCGTGGTGCAGGTTGCTGGTCTGGCTGGGGTAAGCGATGGATGCGGTCTGCCCGGCATCGGCCACCACGATGGCGTCGGCCGGCTTGAGGAAAAAGAAGGGCGGCTCGCGACCGGTGAAACCCATTTCCTTGGCGTGTTCTTCGTAATTGCGGCCCACGCAGTAAATGCGGTGCACCGGAAAGCGGACCGACTGGCCCACCACCGGGACCGACACGGTGGCAGGGGGGGCGAACACAAAAGCGTCGTGGGACATGGGTTTTCCTCGGAGGGCGTGCAATCTGAGGCGGGCAGTGTGCCACGATCCGTTGTCGATGAATGTCCGTGGTTTTGCCAGGGCTGGGTTTATCCTAGCGCCCATGAAGCTCTACAACTTTTTCCGTTCGGGCACCTCTTTCCGGGTGCGCATCGCCCTCAACCTCAAGGGCCTGCCCTACGAGTACCTGCCCGTTTCTTTGCCCAAGGCCGAGCACAAACAAGACGCCTACCGCGCCGTGAGCCCCGACACCCTGGTGCCGGTGCTGGACGTGCAGGGCGACCCCGATCAGGCGCTGTTGAGCCAGTCCATGGCCATCATCGAATACCTGGACGAAACCCACCCCAACCCGCCGCTGCTGCCCGCCGACCCGCTGGGCCGCGCCCGTGTGCGTGCCCTCGCGCAAACCGTGGCCTGCGAAATCCACCCGGTCAACAACCTGCGCATCCTCAAGTACCTGGGCGGCACCCTCAAGGTCACCGACGAGCAGCGCGACGCCTGGTACAACCACTGGGTGCTGGAAGGGCTGCAGTCTTACGAGCGCCGCTTGCAAGACCTGGCCGCGCAGCGCGCTGCAGCCGGCTTGCCGCCCTCGGTCTATTCCTACGGCGACACGCCCACGCTGGCCGACTGCTGTCTGGTGCCCCAGGTGATCAACGGCACACGTTTTGGCCTGAAGTACGAGAACCTGCCTTTGACGATGGCGGTGCATGAGGCATGCATGAAACTGCCGGCCTTCCAGCAGGCCCATCCGTCGAATTGCCCGGACTTCACGCCTTGATGGTTGGGTCCGAGTGGCTGGTGCCGGAGTGGCCTGCACCGGCCCATGTGAAGGCCGTGTTCACCACCCGCGCGGGCGGTGTGTCGCAGGCGCCGTTTGACAGCCTGAACCTCGGCGACCATGTGGGCGACGCGCCCGACGCCGTGGCGACCAACCGCCAGCGCCTGGGTGAGGCCATCCACGCCACCCCGGTGTTTTTGCAGCAGGTGCACGGCGTGGCGGTGGCCCACTTGGACCGCCTATCGCCTCGGCCCGGTGCGCACGTGGCAGATGCCTGCCTCAGCGCCGAAGTGGGGCAGGCCTGCACCATCATGGTGGCCGATTGCCTGCCCATCCTGCTCACCGATCGCGCCGGTCGCTGGGTGGCGGCTGCCCACGCGGGCTGGCGTGGCTTGGCGGGCCAGCAAGGCGTGGGCGTCATCGAGTCGCTGCTGGCCGCGTTGCGCGTGCGCGTCGCGGAGGCGGGGCAGGCGGTCGCCGATGACGACTGGCTGGCCTGGCTGGGCCCCTGCATCGGTCCAACGGCATTTGAGGTGGGGCCCGAGGTGCAGGCGGCATTCACCGCCACCTTGCCCGCTGCGCAGGTCTGTTTTGTGCCTCAGCCTCAGGGCAAATTCCTCGCCGATCTGGCGGGGCTGGCGCGGCAGCGCCTGCAGGCCGCCGGCGTCACGTCCATGTGGGGCAACGACGGCACCGCCGACTGGTGCACCGTCGGCCAACCTTCACGTTTCTTTTCGCACCGGCGCGACGCCGGGCGGCTCGGCAGCACCGGGCGCATGGCCGCCTGCATCTGGCTCGGCTGAGGCCGGCACCTGGGCCTGAGCGGCTTGCCAGGCGGCGAGTTCAGCGGCCTCTCGGGCCTTGATCTTTCGTTTGCGAGCGGGGGTCGACATCAGGTAAACCACCAATGCCATCGGCCCAAGACCGTACAACAAAAAGGTCACAATGGCACCCAGGACACTGCCTTCCGGGTTGGTGGCCTCGGCGAAGGCCATCATCAAGGTGACATACAGCCAGGCTATGACAACGAGGTACATGGAGTGGAGTCAGTGGGAGGTAAGGGAGTGGCCCGCATCATCGGGGTTGATAGCGCATGGAACGCCTCTTGCTGCACAGAGATAATGCCCTATCACGTTGGAGACACGTATGAGTTCAGAACCGAATTGGCTGGCCGCCGCGCAACAGTTCCAGCAACAGCTGGTGGATCAGTGGACGAAGATAGCGCAAGGCACGGTCAAGGTACCTGACCTCGCGGAAAACCCCTTGGCGGCGGCCATGCAAGCGGCGGTACCCAGTGGGGCTGGCGCCAACGGTTGGGGCTTGCCCGCAGGCGCGACGGATTTGTTCAAGGCAGCCAATGGTCAGCCCGTGTCGTTCGACATGGGCAAACTGCTGGAGATCCAGCGCAACTACCTCACCGAAGTGGCCGAACTCTGGAACCAGGGGCTGCAGGCCAAGCCGCTGTCCGACCGCCGCTTTTCCAGCGAAGCCTGGAGCAAAAACCCCGTGTCGGCCTTTTCGGCTGCGGCCTACTTGCTCAATGCCCGCACCCTGATGGCCATGGCGGAGGCGGTGCAGGGTGATGCGAAAACCCGCAACCGCGTGCGCTTCTCGGTGCAACAGTGGATCGACGCCAGCTCGCCCAGCAACTTCCTGGCTTTCAACGCCGAAGCGCAGAAAAAAGCCCTGGAAACCCAGGGCGAAAGCATCGCCAAAGGCATGCAGAACCTGCTGAACGACATGAAGCAGGGTCATGTGTCCATGACGGATGAGAGCGTGTTTGAGGTGGGCAAAAACGTGGCCACCACCGAAGGCGCGGTGGTGTTTGAAAACGAGCTGTTCCAACTCATCGAATACAAGCCGCTGGGTGCCAAGGTGTACGAGCGGCCGTTCCTGATGGTGCCGCCTTGCATCAACAAGTTCTACATCCTCGATCTGCAGCCCACCAACTCCATGATCCGCTACGCGGTGGAGCAGGGCCACCGCACCTTTGTGGTCAGCTGGCGCAACCCCGACGAGTCCATGGCCCAGGTCACCTGGGACCAATACATCGAAGACGCGGTCATCCGCGCCATCGACGTGGTGCGCGATATCACGGGCGCTGACACCATCAACGCCCTGGGCTTTTGTGTCGGCGGCACCATGTTGTCCACCGCGCTGGCCGTGCTGGCCGCGCGTGGCCAGCACCCGGTGCAAAGCGCCACGCTGTTGACCACGCTGCTGGATTTCACCGACACCGGCATCCTGGACGTGTTCATCGACGAGAACTTCTGCAAGTTCCGCGAAATGCAGTTCGCCAAGGGCGGGCTCATGCCCGGGCGCGACCTGGCCACCACCTTCAGCTTTCTGCGTCCCAATGACCTGGTGTGGAACTACGTGGTGGGCAACTACCTCAAGGGCGAAACCCCGCCGCCCTTCGACCTGCTCTACTGGAACAGCGACGCCACCAACCTGCCCGGCCCCTACTACACCTGGTACCTGCGCAACACCTACCTGGAAAACAACCTGGTCAAGCCGGGTGCGGCCACCGTCTGCGGCGAGAAGATCGACTTCCGCCAGGTCAAGCTGCCGGTTTACATCTATGGCTCGCGCGAAGACCACATCGTGCCCATCGGTGGCGCCTACGCCAGCACACAACACCTGCCGGGCCCCAAGCGGTTTGTCATGGGTGCCTCCGGCCACATCGCCGGTGTGATCAACCCGCCTGCGGCCAAGAAGCGCAGCCACTGGATCGGCCCGGCCAACAAATTCCCCGCCGACGTCAACGACTGGATTGCCAGCGCCAAGGAGCACCCGGGCAGCTGGTGGACCGACTGGTCGGACTGGCTCAAGGGCCACGCGGGCAAACAGATTGCCGCGCCCAAGACCTATGGCAGCCGCGCCTACAAGGCCACCGAGCCGGCCCCTGGCCGCTACGTCAAGGCCAAGGCTTGAGAGACACAACCGATTTGCAACAGGAGAAGCACATGGAAGACATCGTCATCGTTTCGGCCGCCCGCACCGCTGTGGGCAAGTTTGGTGGCACGCTGGCCAAGACGCCTGCCACCGAACTGGGCAGCATCGTCATCAAGGAACTGCTGGCGCGCACCGGCCTGCCGGTAGACGCCGTGGGCGAAGTGATCATGGGCCAGGTGTTGGCCGCTGGCGTGGGCCAGAACCCCGCCCGCCAAGCGATGATGAAGGCCGGTGTGGCCAAGGAAACCCCGGCCCTGACCATCAACGCCGTTTGCGGCTCCGGTCTCAAGGCTGTGATGCTGGCCGCGCAAGCCGTGGCCTGGGGTGACAGCGAGATCGTGATCGCCGGTGGCCAGGAAAACATGAGCGCCAGCCCGCACGTGCTCAACGGCAGCCGCGATGGTCAGCGCATGGGCGAGTGGAAGATGGTCGACACCATGATCGTGGACGGCCTGTGGGACGTGTACAACCAGTACCACATGGGCATCACCGCCGAGAACGTGGCCAAGGCCCACGGCATCACCCGCGAGATGCAGGACGCCTTGGCCGCTGCCAGCCAGGCCAAGGCCGCCGCCGCCCAGGCCGCGGGCAAGTTCAAAGACGAAATCGTTGGCGTGAGCATCCCGCAGCGCAAGGGCGATCCGGTGCTGTTCAACAGCGACGAATTCATCAACGGCAAGACCACCGCCGAGGTGTTGGCTGGTTTGCGTCCCGCCTTTGACAAGGCCGGTTCGGTCACCGCCGGCAATGCATCGGGCATCAACGACGGTGCTGCCGCCGTGATGGTGATGAGCGCCAAGAAGGCTACCGCCCTGGGCCTGACGCCGCTGGCGCGCATCGCTGCTTTCGGCACCAGCGGCCTGGACCCCTCCACCATGGGCATGGGACCGGTGCCGGCCTCGCAAAAGGCCCTGGCCCGCGCCGGCTGGAAGGCCAGCGACGTGGACCTGTTTGAACTCAACGAAGCCTTTGCAGCCCAGGCCTGCGCCGTCAACAAGGCGCTGGACATCGATCCGGCCAAGGTCAACGTCAATGGTGGCGCCATCGCCATCGGCCACCCTATTGGCGCATCTGGTTGCCGCATCCTGGTGACGCTGTTGCACGAAATGCAGCGCAGTGGCGCCAAGAAAGGCCTCGCCGCGCTGTGTATCGGCGGCGGCATGGGCGTGTCGTTGGCGGTGGAGCGCTGATTCCCACGGTTTTCTGTTTCACACTTTCCATTTTTTCGCCATCACGGCACCACCAAGAGGAGCATCACAATGAGTCAAAAAGTAGCCTACGTCACCGGCGGCATGGGCGGCATCGGTACCGCCATCTGCCAGCGCCTGCACAAGGAGGGCTTCAAGGTCATTGCCGGTTGTGGTCCCACGCGCGATCACGCCAAGTGGATCGCTGAGCAAGCCGCCTTGGGTTACACCTTCTACGCGTCTGTTGGCAACGTGGGGGACTGGGACTCCACGGTAGAGGCCTTCACCAAGACCAAAGCCGAACACGGCAGCATCGATGTGCTCGTCAACAACGCCGGCATCACCAAGGATCGCATGTTCCTGAAGATGACGCGCGAAGACTGGTCTGCCGTGATCGAAACCAACCTCAACTCCATGTTCAACGTCACCAAGCAGGTGGTGCCCGACATGGTGGAAAAGGGCTGGGGCCGCATCATCAACATCTCGTCGGTGAACGGTGAAAAGGGCCAGGCTGGCCAGACCAACTACTCGGCCGCCAAGGCAGGCATGCACGGCTTCTCGATGGCCCTGGCGCAAGAGCTGGCCACCAAGGGCGTGACTGTCAACACCGTGAGCCCGGGCTACATTGGCACCGACATGGTCAACGCCATCCGCCCCGACGTGCTGGAAAAGATCGTGGCCACCGTGCCCGT
>DASUIK010000359.1:0-4215 GCA_036279795.1 Burkholderiaceae bacterium
CCCCCATGGTCAGCACCCGTGGCTTGCGGTAAGCTGGCCCCACGCAGCAAACAACGCGGAGCAAGTCATGAGCGATCCCCTGGGTTTTGGCAAGTACGTGCCTGGTTTCGATTTCTTGCAAAACCTGGCCAAACAGGCGGCAGGCGGCGTGGCGCAGGGGGTGCAGCAGAACCTGCCGCAAATGCCTGCGCTGGGCAACTGGATCGCACCCACCTTCAATGTCGAAGAGCTTGACAAACGCATTGACGAGCTCAAGGCCGTGCACTTCTGGCTCGATCAGAACAGCAAGGCCCTGGGCGCCACCATCCAGGCGCTGGAGGTGCAGAAGATGACGCTGGCCACCTTGAAGGGCATGAACTTCAGCCTGGGCGACGTGGCCAATGCGCTCAAGATCAAGGCGGCCGACACCGTGGCGGGCGTGGCCTCGGGTGTGGCCAACACGGCGAACAGTGTGGCTGGCCGCACGCCCACGCAGTTTGCCGGCCTGGAAATCCCGCCCAGTGCCTACCACGCGCAGGCGCCGGCGGTGCAGGTCGAAGCACCTGCGCCAGAGCCCGCGCCCGAGCCGGAACCCGCACCTGAACCGGCGCCGCGCAAGGCATCGGCCAAGAAAGCCAAAGCCCCCAGCGCGGAAGCGCCGGCCATGCCCGGTGTGGTCGATCCCATGCAATGGTGGGGGGCACTGAGCCAGCAGTTTCAAACCATCGCCGGCAACGCGTTGAAGGACGCAGCCAAACAGTCCAGCCTGGACGTGACCCGCAACGTGGCCAGTGGCTTGACCGGCGAGGCCATGAAGGCCGCCACCGGTATGGCTGGCAACGTGGCCAAAACGGTGTCCGACACCGTGGGTGCGGCGGCTGCGCTGGGCAAGGCTGTGACGGGCGTGGGCGGACGTGGCCGAGGCAATGCGCTCAAATCCGCTGCCTGGCCCATTCCGGGGGCGGTGTCGCCCGAGGTGACCCCGCCTGCGGCCAAGAAGCCCGCCCGCAAGGCCGCCGCCAAAAAGGCACCGGCCAAAAAAGCCGCCACCAGAAAAACCGCCACCAGAAAACGCGCAGGGTGACATGAAACGTTTTGCGTTGGCCCACGCCACCCACCCGCAATGGCGCATGGCCGCCGCGCTGGTGCTGGCCCAGCTGCGTGCGCAACTGGCCTTGCCTGAGCACGCAGGGTCGCCAGGTTTGGCCTTGCTCTACATCACCGACCGCTATGCCGAAGCCGCCAGTGAGATCCTCGACCACCTGAGTGCCGAGCTGCCCGAGGTGACGGATTGGGTGGGCACTGTGGGGGTGGGCATTGCGGCCACCAACGTGGAGTACTTCGACGAACCCGCTCTGGCCGTGATGTTGTGCGACCTGGCGCCCGACCAGTACCGCGTGTTCAGCGGCGTGGCGCCCTTGCCCGCTGCCCACGGCGGGCCCGGCGGTTTTGTGGCCCACACCGCCTTGCTGCATGCCGATGCACAGACCCCCGATGTGGCCGAACTGATCGCCGAAATGGCCGAGCGCACGGCGAGCGGGTATGTGTTTGGTGGCCTGTCCTCCAGTCGGACCGACACCGTGCAGTTCGCCCTGGGCAGTGCCGGGCACCTGAGCGGGCAAGGCGCGGCGGGAGGGGTGTTCCATGGGGGCTTGAGCGGTGTGGCGTTTGGCCCCGACGTGGCCTTGGTGTCGCGTGTGACGCAGGGTGCTCACCCGGTCGGGCGCACCCGGCGGGTGACAGGGGCCGATCGCAATGTGGTGCTCACACTCGACGATGAGCCCGCGCTGGATGTGCTGTTGAGCGAACTCGGCATTTCCCTGGACGAGCCGCAAGCGGCCATGACCCGACTGCGGCAGACCCTGGTGGGCATCACGCTGGACGAGCCTTCGGGCACGGGAGACACGCCCCAACGCCCAGGGGCTTTTGGTTCTGAGGTGCTGGTGCGTCACCTGATCGGACTGGACCCGATGCGGCGAGGCATCGCCGTGGCCGACATGGTGCCTGTGGGTTCGTGGCTGGCGTTTTGTGAACGCCACGCAGCCGCTGCGCGAGCCGACCTCATCCGGGTGTGTGCCGAGGTGCGCGAAGAGCTGGAGCCCGAGCTGCTCAGCGTGGAGGCCGCTGCCATGGCTGGCGCCGCGGGGGCCGAAGGGGTGCTTGCACCGCCGCGCATGCGCGGGGCCATTTACGTGAGTTGCTCTGGCCGTGGTGGCCTGCATTTTGGCGCGCCCAGTGCGGAGTTGCAGACCATACGCCGCGCCTTGGGCGACGTGCCACTGGTGGGTTTTTTTGCCGGCGGCGAAATCGCGCACCACCGCCTGTACGGCTACACCGGCGTGTTGACGGTGTTTGCCGACGCGGCCTGAGGCAGCACCCGATCAGCCCTTGCGGGCTACCCAGTAGGTGGCGCCGTCCGGGCCATAACGTTCGGCATGAGGCACGTCGCGCTCAAGCGCAAACGTGTCACCAGGGCGCAGGTGCTGGGTGTTGCCACCCACGCTCAGCCACATCTCGCCCCGGGTGACCACCGCCCGGGCGGCAAACGGGTGGGAATGGGTTTCCAGTACCGTGTTGGGCGCCCAGTCGCGCTCCAGCACTTCGTCAAAACCCTGCGCCAGCCAATGGGCCTGGAAGGCCTCGAAGGATTCGGTGTTCATGCCCCGATTTTGTGCCCCGCGCCTCACCCCTGCTGTCGGTGCGGGCATGCCCCTTGCATGCACTGGCGCATACTCAACGCTTTACGTCAGGAGGGCCACAGCGCCACGTGCGCCCGCGCCCACACCATGATCCGCCTCGACCTGCGCATCGAACTGAACTACGACATCGATGCCTTTGGTGCCGACTTCATTCTCAACATCCACCCTGCGCTCACATCGCAACAGCGTGTGCTGAACGAAAACCTGTGGCTGAGCCAGCCGCTGGCGCCGCTGCTGCAGACCGACCGTCACACCGGCAACCGCCTGTTGCGCCTGCGCGCCGGCCCTGGGCCGCTCAAGCTGGTCTACACCGCGTTGGTGGAAATCGATCACCACAGCGTGCTGCCCACCCAGTTGCCCGAGGTGCCGGTGGCCCAGCTGCCACCCGAGGTGCTGGGCTACATTTACCCCAGCCGCTACTGCCAGTCGGACCGCCTGGGTCGGCTGGCCAACCAGGCTTTTGGCACCTTGTGGCAGGGACATGGCCGTGTGCTTGCGGTGTTGCAGTGGGTGCAACGCCACGTCACCTTCACCTCCAACACCACCAACGGCAACACCTCGGCGGTGGACACGCTGATCGAACAGGTGGGCGTGTGCCGCGATTTTGCGCACCTGATGATCGCGCTGCTGCGTGCGCTCAACATCCCCGCGCGCATCGCCACCGGCACCGATTACGGCGCCGATCCCGCGCTGGGCCCGCCCGATTTCCACGCCTACGTGGAGGTCTATCTGGGCGGGCGCTGGTACATCTTCGACCCTTCGGGCACCGGTATCCCCATGGGTTTTGTGCGCATCGGAACCGGGCGCGACGCCGCCGACGTCGCCTTCGCCACGATTTTTGGTGGTGTCAAGACGCAGGCGCCCGTCATCAGCGCCGTGCCTGTGGCCGGCAGCCCGGTGCCCATCCACAGTGCCTACGCGCTGTCCACCGATGCGGGGGTGACCGCCGGTTGAGCTCTGAGACGATTCAGCCGCCGCGCCCCAGCGCCCGCATCACCTCACGCAGCGGCATGCCGTAGCTGCTGGCGAAGTCGGCTTCGCTCAAACCGCTGGCGCTGAACGCGCGGCGCAGGGCTTCGTCGCGTGCCTGGCGACTGGCCACTTCGGCCAGTGCTTCGAGGGTCAGCGCGTTGACTTGTTCATCGCGGCCGAGCACCTTTTCGGCGTAGGCCTCGCGGCTCAGGCCCGATTGCTCGAAGGCCTGTTCCACACGCTGGCGGAACTTGGGGCTGAGGTCTTCGGCGGTGCGCGTCTGACGGCGGCGGAACACCTCCACCAGCGCGTGGTGCACCTGTTCAGGCAGCAGCGCTTCCACCGGTTGGCCACTCAGGTCGTGGCGTTGTGCGCCGCTGGCCACGGCCGAGAGGTAGCGGGTGGACCGCGTGTGCAGCGCCAGCGCAGCCTTCAGGCCTTCTTTGTCCAGCGCCTCGGGCTGGGCGTCCAGCAGGTCCTGGAAGATGCCGCGCTTGAGTGGGCGCAGCACCTCACCAAACAGGGCAGGGTAAAGCTCGGCCAGTTGGGCCAGCACAGGGTGCAG
>DASUIK010000360.1:0-3121 GCA_036279795.1 Burkholderiaceae bacterium
CGCGCCCCAGCATCCCCACATGCAGGCTCGGGAATCGTTCGTCTCGGTTGATGGTGTGTTGCAGCCTGCGCCAGCGCCCCGCTTCAGCCGCACCCCGGCGGCCGTGCAGCGCCCGCCGGCCACGCCCGGCGAACACACCGCTGACATCCTGAAGGACTGGGGCGTGAGCGCCTGAAGCTTCAAGCGGCCGCCATGGCGCTGGCGTAGTCCTTCGGGGCTGCGCCCACCATCTGCATCACCATCTGGGCCATCTGATCGGCGATTTCGTCCACGCTCAGCCGCCCGTTGGGGCGGTACCAGATGTAGCCCCAGCCCACCGCACCCGCGATGGCCAGCGAACACAGGGCCGGGTCGGCCACCTTGAATTCGCCTGTTTTGCAGCCTTCTTCCAGCAGCTTGACCAGCATCTTGTCGAACTCGCTGTGCATTTCGTGGAGCACCGCACGGTCGGTGTCGCTGAAGTTTTTTTCTTCGCGGAAGAAGATAGCCGTGTGGCGGCTCGATTCGAGCACGCTGCGCGTCATGGCTGCAATGGTGTGGTAAAGCCGAACGGCAGGCTTGCCTGGGGTGCTGAGCGCCCCTTTGAGCGCGTTGTTGGCCTGCACGATGGAGCGCCGGCCAATTTCGAACAGGATCTCGGCCTTGTCCTTGAAGTGGTAGTAGATGAACGGCTTGGTCACGCCCAGCCGCTCGGCCACCATATCCAGGCTGGTGTGCTGGTAGCCCAGCTGGTAAAACAGTTCCACCGCTTCGTTGAGGATTTGTTCGCGTTTGAATGCAATCACCTGGTCCCGGATGGGCGAGGACTTGGGGCGCCCGACCGCTGTGGCGCGCGCGGTGGATTTGGGTGTTGCCTTTTTGGCGGGCGACGCGGTGCGGGTGGCCGGCGTGTTGGCTTTCTTGGACCTGGCGGCAGCTTGCGTGACCATGGTGGGGTTCCTCTGGGTGCCTGGGGTCAGTGCCACGGATGGCGGCCAATCAGGACTTTTATAGTACTTGTGAGTAGAAAATTGTAATTTAAACAGACCCCCACGCCTGACAGGCTTGGCGCTAGGTGAAACCCTGTGTTGCCGCGGGCCGACGGTCAGCGCAGGTTGTGCATCGGCAGCGCTGTCTTGTAGCGCACCTGCTTGAGCGCAAAGCTCGACCGTATCTTCTCCACCTCTGCGATGGGGGCCACCTGTTCGAGGATGAAGCGCTCGAGCGCGGGCATGTCGGGCACGGCCACACGCAGCAGGTAGTCGGCGTCGCCCGTCATCAGGTAGCACTCCATCACCTCGTCGCGCAGGGTGATGCGCTGCTCGAAGGCCTCCAGCGTTTCGCGGCTTTGTTGCTTGAGGCTGATGGAAATGAACACGTTGAGGTGCAGGCCGAGCTGTTGTGCGTCGAGCAGGGCCACGTACTGGCGGATCAGTCCCGCGTTTTCCAGTGCCCGCACGCGCGCCAGGCAAGGTGAGGGCGACAGGTGCACGCGCTTGGCGAGCTCCACGTTGGAGAGACTGGCGTCGGCCTGAAGTTGCTCAAGAATGCGCAGATCGATGGCGTCGAGGTTCATGATGCTGTCAAAAGAGCTATTGACGGCAGTTTATGCTGAGTTGATTGCCGAAAGGAGGGGCTTTAGACAGCACCTGCCTCCCCAGACTGTCTACAGTGATCGCCGCAGGAGACATCCCATGAGCCCCACCGACACCGACCCCGTTGAAACCCAAGAATGGCGCGATGCCTTTCTCTCACTGGCCGCGCAGTCCGGCCCCGAACGTGCGCGCCAGATGCTGGACGAACTGGCCCGCCTGGCGCGCAGCCAGCGCGTGGGCTGGACGCCCGAGCTCAACACGCCCTACGTCAACACCATTGCGGTGGAGCAGCAGCCGGTGTTCCCGGGCGACCTGGCCATCGAGGAACGCCTGGCTTCGCTGATGCGCTGGAACGCGCTGGCCATGGTGGTGCGGGCCAACCAGGCCTACGGCGAGCTGGGTGGTCACATCGCCAGCTACGCCAGCGCGGCCGATCTGTTCGAGACCGGTTTCAACCACTTCTTCAAGGCCGGCCGCCAGGGCGATCTGGTGTTCTTCCAGCCCCATAGCGCGCCCGGTGTGTACGCACGCGCCTTTCTCGAAGGTCGGCTGAGCGAAAGCGACCTCAAACACTACCGCCAGGAAATCACCGCCCCGGCAGAAGGTGCGCGTGGCCTCTCCAGCTACCCCCACCCGTGGCTGATGCCTGACTTCTGGCAGTTCCCCACGGGTTCCATGGGGCTGGGGCCCATCAGCAGCATCTACCACGCGCGTTTCATGCACTACCTCGCGCACCGCAAGCTGCTCAACACCGAGGGCCGCAAGGTGTGGGGCGTGTTCGGCGACGGCGAGATGGACGAGCCCGAATCGATGAGCGCGCTCACCCTGGCCGCACGCGAGAAGCTGGACAACCTCGTCTGGGTGGTCAACTGCAACCTGCAGCGTCTGGACGGCCCCGTGCGCGGTAACGGCCGCATCATCGACGAGCTCGAAAAGCTGTTTGCTGGCGCCGGCTGGAACGTCATCAAACTCGTGTGGGGCAGCGACTGGGACGGCCTGTTCGCGCGCGACACCACCGGCGCGCTCACCCGCGCCTTCGCCCACACGGTGGACGGCCAGATGCAGACCTTTGCCGCCAAGGACGGCCGCTTCAACCGCGACAACTTCTTCGGGCAAAACCCCGAACTCGCCGCCCTGGCCCAGGGCATGACCGACGAGCAAATCGATCGCCTGAAACGGGGCGGCCACGACCTGGTCAAGATCCACGCGGCCTACGCGGCGGCCGCCGCGCACCGGGGCCAGCCCACCGTCATCCTGGCCCACACCAAAAAGGGCTACGGCATGGGCAGCGCTGGCCAGGGCAAGATGACCACCCACAGCCAGAAGAAGCTGGATGAAACCGACCTGATCGAATTCCGCAACCGCTTCAACCTGCCGCTCACCGACGAGCAGGCCACCGGCCTGGCCTTCTACAAACCCGCCGACGACAGCGCCGAGATGCGCTACCTGCGCGAGCACCGCGAACGCCTGGGCGGTGCCATGCCCCGGCGCGAGACCGCGTGCGACGTGGTGCCCGTGCCACCGCTGGCCGGCTACGGACAGTTCGC
>DASUIK010000361.1:0-18046 GCA_036279795.1 Burkholderiaceae bacterium
GGCCATGAGCGAGTTTTTCTTCACGCTTTACGCCAACGTCACCGACGCCTACAACCTGCTGGGCCATGTGTACAAGGTGCTGGCCTACGGTTTTTTGTACCGCGCGCTGTTTGTTGAATCGGTGCAAAGCCCGTTCCAGGCACTGCAAGCCGCCCAGGCCCGCCAGCAGGCCACGCTGGACACCTTGCCCGACCTGCTGTTCGAAATCGATCGCGACGGGGTGTACCAGTCGGTGCACGCCACCGAGTCCAGCAAGCTCGCGGCGCCGGCGGCCAACCTGGTGGGCAAAAACATCCGAGAGGTGATGCCGCCGGACGCTGCCGCGCAGTGTTTCGATGCCATGGCCGAGGCCGAGCGCGATGGCGTCTCGCGTGGCAAGCGCCTGCAGTTGAGCGTGCCCGAGGGGATGCGTCACTTCGAGCTGTCGGTGGCGCGCGCTCAAGGCGAACGGACCGATGACACCCATTTTCTCGTTCTCTCGCGTGACGTCACGCAGGCGGTGTTGCAGCAGCAGCAACTGCAGTTCGAGGCCGAGCTCACGGCCGCCCTGCTGGACCTGGACGACCGTGCCAGTTCCGACGACGAGGCGGAACTGTTGTGTCGCGGTGCCCGGCACGCCAAGCGCCTCACCGGCAGCGATCTGGCCTTCGTTCACCTCGTGCACGACAACCAGCAGGACACCGAGCTGGGCGGCTGGGCGTCCCGCGCCCGGCCGGGCGTTTCCCAGGCGCAGGGCGAGCCCGAGCCGCCGCCCTCCGCCGTGCTGGACCGGTCCGACGTGTGGTTTGAGGCATTGCGTTTGCGTGAGCCTGTGGTGGTCCAGCGCGAGGCTGCGTTGCCCCACAAAACGCCGTCGTCCGGTGGTGTTGCGCAACGCCTGAGCAGCCTGGTGAGCGTGCCGGTGGTGGACGGCGCGCAGGTGCGCCTGCTGCTGGTGGTGGCCAACCGGACAGGGGCTTACGACAATGGCATGGTGCAGGCCGTGCGCATGGTGGCGGCCGCGCTGTGGAACCTGGTCAAGCGCCGCCGGCAGGACGCTGTCATTCACCGCCTGTCCGAGGCGCTGGACCAGAGCCCCTACCCGGTGATCATCACCGATGCCGACGTGCGCATCCAGTACGCCAACCGGGCGTTTGCCGAGGTGAGTGGCTACGCGCCGGCCGAGGTGCTGGGCCACAACCCGCGCCTGCTGCGGTCGGGGCAGACGCCCAGCAGCACCTACGCCGAGATGTGGCGCCACCTCAACCAGGACCAGCCCTGGCAGGGTGAATTCATCAACCAGCGCAAGGGTGGTGAGGTGTATATCGAACGCGCGGTGGTCTACCCCATCCACGACGGCGCGGGGCGGCTGTCGCACTACGTGGCGCACAAGGAAGACGTGACGCTGCGCAAGTCCGCTGAGGAACGTTTGCGCCAGCTGTCGGAGTTCGACGGCTTGACCGGCCTGCTCAACAAGACCGCCTTTGACCAGCGCCTGAACCAAGCGGTGGCCCAGGCCGACCAGCACCATGGCCACGTGGCCCTGTTGTGGTTTGACCTGGACAACTTCAAGTCCGTCAACGACTCCTTCGGCCACGCGGCCGGCGACGAATTGTTGCTGGCCTATTCGCAGCGCTTGAGGGCCTTGTTCGGGCTTCAGGTCGCTTTGGGACGTTATTCGGGCGACACCTTCGTCGCCATCCTGCCCAACACCGAGCAGTCGGCCGTGGCGCTGCTGGTGCAGGAGGCGCTGAGCCGGTTGCAAAGTCCCGTGGTCATCAACGGCACATCGCTGGCGCTCAGTGCTTCGGCCGGTATCGCGGCCTACCCGGGTGACGCGCCCGGCGCCAGCCTGCTGGCCGCAGCCGCCGAGACGGCGATGTACCGCGTGAAAGATGAGGGGCGAAACGGTTTTCGCTTCTTTGCGCCCGACATGCAGGCCCACACCCAGCGCTCGCTGGAGCTGGCGGCCGGTTTGCGGCAGGCGGCGTCGCGCGGCGAGCTGCATCTTGTCTACCAGCCTCAGCGGGCACTGGGCACCGGCCGCATGGTGGGTGCCGAGGCCTTGTTGCGTTGGCAGCACCCCACCTGGGGCGCGGTGGCGCCCGGCGAGTTCATTCCGCTGGCGGAACAGACCGGCGCCATCGTCGACATTGGCCTGTGGGTGGTGGAGCAGGTGGCGCTCAAACTGCGCGCCTGGCAGGCGGCGGGTTTGCCCGTGGGCTGTGTGGCGGTCAACGTCTCGGCCATCCAGTTTGCCCAGCCCGACCTGGTGGAGCGCCTGCTCGCCGTGGTGCAAAAACATGGCGTGGCCACCCAGCACATCGAAATCGAGCTGACCGAGGCCGTGGCATTGCGCGACCCGGCGGGTGCGGGCGAGAAAATCCAGCGCCTGAAAGATGCCGGCTTTCACGTGTCCATCGACGACTTCGGCACCGGTTATTCGTCCATGAGCTACCTCAAGCGCTACGCACTGGACAAGCTCAAGATCGACCAGTCCTTCATCCGTGACCTGGCCCACGACACGGGCGACCAGGCCATCATCACCGCCATCGTCAAGATGGCCCACAGCCTGGGCTTGATTACCATTGCCGAAGGCGTGGAGACCGCCGAGCAACAGGCTTTTCTGGAAGCGGTCGGGTGCGATGAAATCCAGGGCTACTGGTACAGCCGGCCCATCGATGCGGTGGCGTTTGAGGCCTTTGTTCGCGTACAGGGCTGAGTCCTGGCGCCTCCGGGGAACCTTTCTCTTAGCACTCACTCTCAATGAGTGCTAATATTTGAACTGTCCCAAGAGGACACTCACAGAAAGGTGACGAAATGACCGTTTCTCACAACCCGAATTCAACCGCCGTGGCGCTGAGCAAGCCCTGGGCTTCGGCCATGGTGCTGCCCCCGCTGGGCAATCTGGACGCTTACATCTCGGCCGTCAACCGCCTGCCCATGCTCACGCTGCAGGAGGAGCAGAGCTTTGCCCGCCAACTGCGCGACGAAAACAACCTAGAAGCTGCGGGCAAGCTGGTGATGTCGCACCTGCGCCTGGTGGTGTCGGTGTCGCGCCAGTACCTGGGCTATGGCCTGCCACACGGTGATTTGATCCAGGAAGGCAATGTGGGGCTGATGAAGGCCGTCAAGCGCTTCGACCCCGACCAGGGCGTGCGCCTGGTCAGCTATGCGCTGCACTGGATCAAGGCCGAAATCCACGAGTACATCCTGAAGAACTGGCGCATGGTCAAGGTGGCCACCACCAAGGCGCAGCGCAAGCTGTTCTTCAACCTGCGCTCCATGAAGCAGGGCTTCAAGACCGACGCCGCTGAGGCCGACTTGGCCACCCACCGCGAAACGCTGAACGACAGCGAAGTGGATGTGGTGGCGCGCGAACTGAACGTGAAGCGCGAAGAAGTGATGGAAATGGAACGCCGCCTGTCGGGTGGCGATGTGGTACTGGACCCCAGCCCGTCGGACGATGGCGAGGAGACCTACGGCCCCATCGCTTACCTGTCGGACGCCGCGCACGAGCCCACCGCCGTGTTGGAAAACCAGCACCGCGACCGCCTGGCCACCGACGGCATTGCGCACGCCATGGCGCAGCTGGACGACCGCTCGCGCCGCATCGTGGCCGAACGTTGGCTCAAGGTGAACGACGACGGCTCGGGCGGCATGACGTTGCACGAGCTGGCGGCCGAGTACGGCGTGAGCGCCGAGCGCGTGCGCCAGATCGAGGTGGCCGCCATGAAGAAGATGCGCGCTGCCCTGGCCGCCTACGCCTGAGTGGGGGGGACTGGCGCAAACCGCGCCAGCCAGGTTTCCAGTGCCTCGGGGCGCCCGTACAGATAGCCCTGCCGCACCACGTCGCCCCGTTGGTCCAGAAAGGCCGCCTGTTCAGGCGTTTCCACGCCTTCCGCCACCACCTGCAGGTGCAACTGGCGGGCCACCGCCAGGATGGTGTCCACCAGCGCCGCATCCTGAGGGTTGCTGGTGGCATCCTGCACAAAACTCTTGTCGATCTTGAGCTCGCTGATGGGCAGGCGCTTGAGGTACGCCAGCGATGAGTAGCCGGTGCCAAAGTCGTCCATGGAGAAGTGCAGGCCCAGGGCGCTGAGTTCGGTCATCTTGTGCACTGCCTCGGCCAGGTCGCCCATCACCATGCCTTCGGTCACCTCCAGTATCAGCCGGCTGGGGTCGGCGCCGCTGTCGGCCAGTTGCAGGCGGATGGACTCGACAAAATCACTGCGCTGGAAGTGGCGCGGGCTGATGTTGACCGACACCCGCAAGGCCTGGCCTTGCTGGTCCAGTCGCACCAGCAGTTGGCAGACCTGGGCCAGCATCCAGCGGTCCAGCGCCACCACCAAGTCCGACATCTCCGCGATGGGCACGAACACCGCAGGTGGCACCAGCCCACGTTCGGGGTGGGCCCAGCGCACCAGCGCTTCAGCGCCCACCAGCTGGCCGTCGGCACGCACCTGCGACTGCAGGTGGCAGCGCAAGTCGCCTTGGGCAATGGCCTGGCGAAGTTCGCGTTCCACACGGAAACGCTGCTCCACCGCCTCGCCCATGGCGGCTTCAAAAAAGGTGGTGCGCGCACCACCTTCGGCCTTGGCTTTGTGCAAGGCCGTGTCGGCCTGGCGCATCACGTCCTCGGCCTGGGGGCTGTGGACGTCGGGGCACACGGCGATGCCGACGCTGATGTCGAGCGCGAACAGTTCGCCCTCCAGCTGCACCGTGTTGTGCAGCAGGCCTCGCAGGCGTTCGGCCAGGGCCAGGGCTTCGCGGCCGGCGGCCTCGCGGCTGGGGGCGCCGCGCCGGGGCAGCAGGGCAAAGGTGTCGCCGCCCAGGCGCGCGAGCACGTCGTCGCTGTGCAGGTGGCGGCGCAGTTGTGCGGCCACGGTTTTGAGCAGGCTGTCTCCCAGCGGCAAACCACGGGCTTCGTTGATGTGCTTGAAGCGGTCGATATCGAGCAGCAACACGCCAGCAAAGTGCTGCGACCGCGCGAGTTGCTGCAGGGTGTGGGCCAGCGTGCGCTGGAACTGGGCCCGGTTGGCCAGGCCGGTCAGGGCGTCGTGCGAAGCCAGTTGCTCGACGCGGGCTTCGGCCCGGCGGATTTCGCTCAGATCGGTGTGCATGTGCACATAGGCGCTGACACGTTGGCCGTTGTCCTGGATGTGGCTGATGGTGAGCCATTCGGGGAACAGCTCACCGTTTTTGCGGCGGCTCATCACCTCGCCCGACCATTCGCCAAAGTCGCGCAACGCCGCGTGCACCTGTTCCTGCCAGTCGCTGGCCACCTGGGCCAGCAGCCGGGCGTGGGGTTTGCCGCGCACCTCGCGTTCGAGGTAACCGGTGATGCGGCTGAAGGCGGGGTTGACGGTCACCACGCGGTCCTGGGCGTCGGTGACCACGATGGACTCGCTGGTGGTTTCAAACACCCGCATGGCCAGGCGCTGCCGCGCCGCCGCGCGGTGGTGCACCCGCCACAGCTGCAACGCCAGTGCGGCGATGAGCAGCAGCGCGACCCCGGTGGCCAACAGCTCGTTGCGCCATTGCTGCAACACGTCGCTGAGCGTGATGGGGGGCTGCTGGTCGAAGGGAGGCAGGCGCAGGGCGCGGGCCATGTTTTCCAACGGCAGGTAGTCGGCAGGTGTGGTGTAGCCGTGGATGCCCGCCGCGCGCACGGCGGGGTTTTCTGGCTCCAGCGCGTACAGCGCCGAGGCCACGCGGCGCACCACACGCTCGTCCACATGGGGCAGGGCAAACACCGGCCATTCGGGGTAGAGGCGGGTGGAGCTTTGCAGCCGGAATCCGGGGTGGGTCTGTGGCTCCACCACACTCACGCGCTCGGGGTCCAGCATGCCGTTGAGGGCGAGTTTTTCCAGGATGCCGGTGCGCACGAAGGCGAAATCGGCCTGACCTTCCAGCATGGCGGCAATCGCGCTTTCGTGGGAGCCCAGCTCCAGCAGCTGTCCCAGGGCTTGGGGCAACGGCACGCCGCGCTGGTGCAGCTCGAAGGCTGGCGCCCGCCAGGCCATGTGCAGCCGGCTGGCCACGGCTACACGTCGCCCGCGCACGTCGTTCAGCGAGCGCCACTCGGACCGGTCGCGCCGGCGCAGCACGACGCCGCCGAACTGTGAGGCGGGGGCGCCGTCTTCCGCGGTGACCAACGTGGCCATCACACCCGCCAGCGGCCAGCGCGCGCGCAGGTTCAGAAAGTGGGTGGAGGTGGTGGTGACGAGGGCCAGCGACCGGCTGGCAATGGCGTCTTCCAGGTCTTGCTGCGACAGCACTTTGAGCTCAATGCGCTCGTGCTGGAGCTGGCTGTTGAGGTGGTCGACGAGGGGGGCGTATTGCCGCGTTGTGCGGCCCTCGCCCAGGTTGTCGAACACGCCCCAGACCAGCACCTGGCCGTGCATGGCGTGCGCCCAGGGCACTGCCAGCAGCCACAGCCAAGCCAGCACCCGGCACCAACGCCAAGGCGAAGAAACAGGCTGAACCGACGTCGCCAGGCGCTTGGGCATGTGCAAGGGTTGGGTGGCCGGGCTCCCTGGGCCGGGCTTGTGCCACGCTCTCGCGTGGGCCCGTGCAGTTGTGACGGGCATCTTAGGCGGACCGTCTGCAAGGGGCAAGGGGCCGGCCCCTTGCCACCTGGCAGGGGGATGGTGCTCAGCCCTCGCGGCGCAGCGCCGGGAAGAGGATGATGTCGCGGATGCTGGCGCTGTCGGTCAACAGCATCATCAGGCGGTCGATGCCGATGCCGCAGCCGCCGGTGGGGGGCATGCCGTATTCGAGGGCGCGAACGAAGTCGTGGTCGAAGAACATGGCCTCGTCGTCACCGGCGTCCTTGTTGGCCACCTGAGCGTGGAAGCGGGCCGCCTGGTCTTCGGCGTCGTTGAGCTCCGAGAAGCCGTTGCCGAATTCGCGACCGGTGATGTAGAGCTCGAAGCGCTCAGTCACCTCGGGCCGTTCGTCGTTGGCGCGCGCCAGCGGCGAAATTTCGGTGGGGTGTTCCATGATGAAGGTGGGCTGCCAGAGCTGTTCCTCCACCTTCTCTTCGAAGTACATCACCTGCAGGCTGGCCAGGCTGCGCGCCGAGAGCTTGTCCTTCTCTTCGTTCATGCCCAGCTTGCGCAGCTCGTTGATGAGCCAGCTGCGGCTGTCCACGTGGTCGCCGGCTTCGGTGTACTTGAGGATGGCTTCGCGAATGGTCAGGCGCGCAAAGGGCTGGCTCAAGTCCACCGGCTGGCCTTGGTAGCTCAGCTGCTGGGTGCCACAGGTGTTTTGTGCCACATCGCGGATCAGCGCCTCGGTGTAGTCCATCAGGTCGCGGTAGTTCCAGTAGGCCGCGTAGAACTCCATCATGGTGAACTCGGGGTTGTGACGCACCGAGATACCTTCGTTGCGGAAGTTGCGGTTGATCTCGAACACGCGCTCAAAGCCGCCCACGATCAGGCGCTTGAGGTACAGCTCGGGCGCGATGCGTAGGAACATCTGCTGGTCCAGCGCGTTGTGGTGGGTTTCGAAGGGCTTGGCATTGGCACCGCCAGGGATGGGGTGCAGCATGGGCGTTTCCACCTCCAGAAAGCCGTGCTTGACCATGAACTCGCGCAGGTGCGTCACGCCCTGGCTGCGGGCCATGAAACGCTTGCGCGCGGCCTCGTCGGTCATCAGGTCCACGTAACGCTGGCGGTACTTGATCTCCTGATCGCTCACGCCGTGGAACTTGTCGGGCATGGGGCGCAGGCTCTTGGTCAGCAGCACCACCTTGTCGGCCTGGATGGTGAGTTCGCCGGTGCGCGTCTTGAACACCGTGCCTTCGGCGGCCACGATGTCGCCCAGGTCCCAGTGCTTGAAGGCGGCATGCGCTTCCTCGCCCACGCTGTCGTTGCCCAGGTAAATCTGGATGCGGCCGTTGGACGGACCAAAAGAGGCGTCCTGCAGGGTGGCGAAGCTGGCTTTGCCCATCACACGCTTGAGCATCATGCGGCCGGCGATGCTGGCACGCACCTTGAGTGGCTCCAGCTCTTCCTTGCTCATGGCGTCATAACGCTCGAACAGGTCTTGGGCGCGGTCGGCAGGTTTGAAATCATTGGGGAACACCGGCTCGCCCACGGCCTGTTTCTGCTCGCGCAGCGCCTTGAGCTTCTCGCGGCGCTCTGCGATCAGCTGGTTGTCTTCTGCAACGGCGGTGTGGGGGATGGCGGCTGGGGTGTTCATGGAGGGAAATGAAAAAAGGGTTGCACACCAGTGTGTGCAACCCTCTATTCTAGTTTTGACGGCAAACGGACCCGAAATGGGCTCGGCCGCCGCGCCGGGCCGCCCCAAGCAAGGCCGCACCCCCTCGGGGGGCAGCGACCCGCGCAGCGGCGGAGCGCGGGGGCGTTATGTTATTCGCCCAGGTAGGCAGCGCGCACCTTCGGGTCGTCCAGCATGTCTTTACCAATGCCGTTCATGGTGATTTCGCCCGAGTCCATCACGTAGCCGCGGTCGGCGATCTGCAGGGCGCGGCGGGCGTTCTGCTCCACCAGCAGGATGGTCACGCCCTGGGCCGACACATCACGCACCACCTCGAAGATTTTGTCCACCATGATGGGCGACAGGCCCATGGAAGGCTCGTCCAGCAGCAGCACCTTGGGTTGGCTCATCAGCGCACGGCCCATGGCCAGCATTTGCTGCTCGCCGCCGGACATGGTGCCGGCCAGCTGGTCCTTGCGCTCACGCAGGCGCGGGAAGATGGTGAACATGCGCTCGATGTCGGCGGCGATGCCGGCCTTGTCGGTGCGGATGTAGGCGCCCATCTGCAGGTTTTCGGTGATGGTCATGCGGGTGAAGACCCCACGGCCTTCGGGCACCATGACCAGGCCTTCGCGCACCAGGTCCCAGGCTCCTTTGCCTTTGATGCTCTTGCCCAGGTATTCGATGTCGCCGCCTTCCATGCCCAGCGAACCGGTGATGGCCTTCATGGTGGTGGTCTTGCCGGCGCCGTTGGAGCCGATCAGGGTGACCAGCTCTTTTTCGCGGACTTCGAGGTCCACGCCCTTGACCGCCTTGATGCCGCCGTATGCGACCTTCAGGCCGCTGACTTTGAGTAGGGTTTGTGCCATGTTCTTCTCGCTCAATGGGCGCCCGAGCCCAGGTAGGCTTCGATGACCTTGGGGTTCTTCTGCACTTCGCTGGGCGTGCCACTGGCCAGTTGTTTGCCGTAGTCCAGCACGGTCAGGCGGTCGCACAGGCCCATCACCAGTTTCACGTCGTGTTCGATCAGCAAGATGGTGCGCTTGTCGTTGCGGATGCGGTCAATCAGTTCACGCAACTGCACCTTCTCGGTGGCGTTCATGCCGGCAGCGGGCTCGTCCAGCGCGATCAGCTGGGGGTCGGTGGCGAGGGCGCGGGCGATTTCCAGACGGCGCTGGTCACCGTAGCTCAGCGTGCGTGCCTTGTAGTCGGCGTATTTGCCGATGCCCACGTAGTCCAGCAGCTCTTGAGCGCGCTCGGCAATGGCCTTTTCTTCGGCCTTGAAGCTGGGCGTGCGCAGCACGGCGCCGATCAGGCCCGAGTGGGTGCGCACGTGGCGACCCACCATCACGTTTTCCAGCGCCGTCATCTCGGCGAACAGCCGGATGTTCTGGAAGGTGCGTGCGATGCCGGCCTTGGCCACCTCGTGCACCGCAGTGGGAGTGTAGGGCTTGCCGGCCAGCTCGAAGCTGCCGCTGTCCGGCGTGTACAACCCGGTCAGCACGTTGAAGAAGGTGGTTTTGCCGGCGCCGTTCGGGCCGATCAGGCCATACACCTGGCCGCGCTGGATTTCGATGCCGACGTCGCTCAGGGCCTGCAGGCCGCCGAAACGTTTGGAGACGCCGGCCACTTTCAGAATGGTTTCAGACATGTGGTGTGCCTCGGTGAATTACTTGCTCAGCGACTTGCCGTGTTCGGGCGCGGGCCACAGGCCACGCGGGCGCAGCAGCATGATGATGATCATGGCCAGGGCGACCAGCAGTTGCCGCAGGATCTCGGGGGCCAGGCGGCCGTCGGTCAGCGCCTGCAACGGCGTGGCCACGTGGCGCAGCACCTCGGGCAGACCCGCCAGCAGCAGCGCACCCAGGATCACACCTGGAATGTGGCCAATGCCACCCAACACCACCATGGCCACGATCATCACCGACTCCATCAGCGAGAAGGACTCGGGCGACACGAAGCCCTGGAACGAAGCGAACAGCACGCCGGACACGCCACCGAAGGAGGCGCCCATGCCGAAGGCCAGCAGCTTGAGGTTGCGGGTGTTCAGGCCCATGGCCTTGGCTGCAATTTCGTCCTCACGCACCGCCATCCACGCGCGGCCGATGCGCGAGCGCTCCAGGCGGTAGCAGATGATGACCGAGAGCACCACCAGGAACAGGAACAGGTAGTAGTACAGCGTGACCGGCTGGAAGGTGAAGTCGCCGATGGTCAGCTTCTTGCCCAGGTTGACGCCGAAGATGGAGATGGAGTCGATCTGGCTCAGGCCCTTGGGGCCGTTGGTGATGTTCACCGGGCGGTCCATGTTGAGCATGAAGATGCGGATGATTTCACCGAAGCCCAAGGTCACGATGGCCAGGTAGTCACCACGCAGCTTGAGGGTGGGCGCGCCCAGGATCATGCCGACGACACCGGCCACGATGGCGGCGGCGATCATGAGCAGCCAGATGTTGTAGTGCACCCCGTTCGGGAAGGCCGCCTTGATGGCGGGGAAGGCATCGGCCAGGTGGGGTGAGCCCAGCAGGCCCATGATGTAGGCGCCCACCGCAAAGAAGGCGACGTAGCCCAGGTCGAGCAGGCCGGCGTAGCCGACCACGATGTTCAGGCCCAGCGCCAGCAGCACGAACAGCAGGGCCATGTCGATGATGCGGACCCAGGCGTTGCCAAAGGTCTGCAGGATCAGCGGCAGCACCAAAAGGGCCACGGCTGCGATCAGAAAGGTGATCAGTTTGCCTTGTTTGGAATTCATCATGATGAGGTCTCCTTCGCGTCAGGCACGGTCGGCCACACGTTCACCCAGCAGGCCCGAGGGGCGCAGCGTGAGCACCACGGCCAGCACGATGAAGGCGAAGATGTCGGTGTATTGGCTGCCGAGGAAGCCGCCCGTGAGCGCGCCCAGGTAACCGGCACCCAGCGATTCGATGAGGCCCAGCGAGATGCCACCGACCACCGCGCCCGCGAGGTTGCCGATGCCGCCGAACACGGCCGCGACGAAGGCCTTCAGGCCGGGCATGAAGCCCATGGAGTGCTGGACGGTGCCGTAGTTGGCGGCCCACATCACGCCGGCGATGGCGGCCAGCATGGCGCCAATCACGAAGGTGGCGGAAATCACCATGTCGGGCTTGATGCCCATCAGGCCGGCCACACGGGGGTTTTCGGCCGTGGCGCGCATCGCGCGGCCCAGGTTGGTTTTGTTGACCATGTACATCAGGCCCGCCAGCACGACGGCGGTGGTGCCCAGGATGAAGATTTGTGTGACCGAGATCACCGCGCCGCCGAAGTGCAGGGGCTCGGTCGGCAACATCGAGGGGTAGGACTTGGGGTTGGGCTTCCAGATGATCATGGCCAGCGTCTGCAGCAGAATGGACATGCCCATCGCCGTGATCAGCGGCGCCAGCCGTGGCGAGTTGCGCAAGGGTCGGTAGGCCAGCTTTTCGATGGTGAAGTTGAGGACCGCACACACGACCATGGCGATCAGCAGCGCCAGCAGCAGGATCAACCAGCCCGGCGCGCCGGGCATGGCGTCGCGCATGGTGACGATGATGGTCCAGCTGGTGAGCGCGCCCACCATGAGCACATCGCCGTGGGCAAAGTTGATCAGGCCGATGATGCCGTACACCATGGTGTAGCCCAGGGCCACCAAGGCGTACATACTGCCGAGAACCAGACCATTGATGATCTGCTGCAGCAAGGTTTCCATTCAGGTTTCTCCGGTTTGGACAGAAAGCTGGGGTTCAAGACCCCAAGCCTGACGAGGTAGCAAAAAACCCGCCAGCCGGATTCGGGGCCTGTGGCGCCGGGACCGCTGCGGGTGAGAGTGGGCGGGATTGTAGTGATCTGTAACGGGGCGCCGTATACGCGTATGCCCCTAGAAGCCCGGGAAAACCCTTGAAATTAGGGGTGTTCGACCACCGTCTGATGCAATTAGCGTGAATCATTAGTTGTCCTAATGGTCAATCTGATGTTCTTGCTTCTTGGTTGCGTTGTGCCAGCTGGCGCAACTTTTCGGCGATCTTGATTTCCAGCCCGCGTTCCACCGGTTGGTAAAAACCGGGCGCCGCCATGCCGTCGGGCAGGTAGTTTTCGCCCGCAGCGAAACCATCGGTTTCGTCGTGGGCGTAACGGTAGCCTTTGCCGTAGTCCAGGTCTTTCATCAAACGGGTCGGGGCATTGCGCAGGTGCATGGGCACCGGGCGGCTGCCGTCTTTTTTGACGAAGGCGCGGGCAGCGTTGTAGGCCTTGTACACCGCGTTGGACTTGGGTGCCACGGCCAGGTAGACCACACATTCGGCCAGGGCCAGTTCGCCTTCGGGGCTGCCCAGGCGCTCGTAGACTTCGGCGGCGTCCAGCGCCAGGCGCAGGGCACGTGGGTCGGCCAGGCCAATGTCTTCGGCCGCCATGCGCACCAGGCGGCGTGCCATGTAGCGCGGGTCGGCCCCGCCGTCGAGCATGCGCACCAGCCAGTACAGCGCGGCATCGGGGTCGGACCCGCGCACGCTTTTGTGCAGGGCGCTGATGGTGTCGTAGAACTGCTCGCCCCCTTTGTCGTAGCGGCGCAGGCGTTCGCCCAGCACCTTGAGCAGCCAGTCGTCGGTGATCTCGGGCTGTTTTTGCACCTTGGCGGCCACCGCCAGCGTCTCCAGCGTGCCCAGCAGGCGGCGCGCATCGCCGTCGGCGTACGCCAGCAGCCGCTGCTCCGCTTCGGGCTGCAGCGGAGGCACGGCATCCAGTGCGCGCGCCTTGGCCACGATCTGGCGCAAATCGTCTTCGGTCAACGGTTGCAGCACGTAGACGGCGGCGCGCGAGAGCAGGGCGGAGTTGACTTCGAAGGACGGGTTTTCGGTCGTGGCACCGATGAAGGTGAACAGGCCACTTTCCACGTGCGGCAAAAAGGCGTCCTGCTGGCTCTTGTTGAAACGGTGCACCTCGTCCACGAACACGATGGTGCGGCGCTGCTCCAGCCCGTCGCGCGCCAGCAAGGCCTGGTCCACCGCGTCGCGGATGTCTTTGACGCCGCCCAGCACGGCGCTGATGGCGATGAACTGCGCGTCAAAGGCGTCGGCCATCAACCGGGCGATGGTGGTTTTGCCCACGCCGGGCGGGCCCCAGAGGATGCAGCTGTGGGGCTGGCCCGATTCGAAGGCGATGCGCAGTGGCATGCCTTCACCCAGCAGGTGCTGCTGGCCCACCACGTCGCCCAGGGTGCGGGGACGTAGGCGTTCGGGCAAGGGGATGTGGGGCGGTGCCATGGCAAGAGGATGAGCGGGACTGCGTGCATTGTGGCTCAGCCTCAGGCGGGCAGGTTTTGGGGCGGCGCGGCACAATCGGTGGATGTCTCCTCGCAACCGCCGCATCGTTCAAGCTGTTCTTTACGAATCCGTCGCCATCGCCATCGTCACGCCCGCGCTCGGCTGGATGTTCAACGAACCCATGGGTTCGGCCCTGGGCCTGAGTGTGGCCATGTCCACCGTGGCCTTGACCTGGAACTACCTATTCAACTGGGCGTTCGAGCGCTGGGAAGCGCGCCAGGTGGTGCGTGGCCGTTCACTGGCGCGCCGGGTGGCGCACGGCTTGGGTTTTGAGGGCGGGCTTGCCTTGCTGCTGGTGCCTTTGGTGGCCCACTGGCTGGACATGAGCTACTGGCACGCCCTCGTCACCGATCTGGGCCTGTTGCTGTTCTTCTTGGTCTACACCATGGTGTTCACCTGGGTGTTCGACCGTGTGTTTGGCCTGCCCGCATCGGCCCAGCCGACCCCCGCCTCATGAGCCGATTGACCGTTTATCACATCCCTGTCTGTCCGTTCTGCCAGCGGCTGGAGATCTTGCTGGCTCTCAAGGGGCAGCAGGACGCCGTGCGTTTTGTGGTGGTGGACATCACCCAGCCCCGGCCGGATTGGCTGCTGGCCAAGACCCGTGGCACCACGGCCCTGCCGGTGCTGGAAACGGCCGACGGACACATCCTCAAGGAAAGCCTGGTCATCCTGCAGTACCTCGAAGACCTGTTCCCCGAGCCGCCGGTGGCCCAACGCGACCCCTACCGGCGTGCGGTGGAAGGCATGTTGTGCCGCATAGAGGGGGACTTTGTGTCGGCCGGCTACACCTGGGTGATGAACCAGGACCCAGGCAAACGCGATGCCTTGCGCGACCACATGCTCAAGCAGTACGCCCGCTTGAACGACTTTCTGCTGCAACATGCGCCCGACGGCACCTGGCTGTTCGACGACTTCGGCTGGGCCGAGGCGGTGTACACGCCCTTTTTCATGCGCTTCTGGTTCCTGGCCTACTACGAGGGCTTCGAGCTGCCCGACGACCCAGCCTACGCGCGTGTGCGGCGCTGGCGTGATGCCTGCCTGGAGCACCCCGCTGCGCAGCAGGTGACAGAGGAAGAAATTGTCAAGGTCTACCACGACTACGCCAAGGGCGCTGGCAACGGCGGCCTGTTGCCGGGCCGCACGCGGTCCTCGTTCAGCTTCGAGCCCCATTGGCGCAGCCGGCCCTGGCCGCCACGCAACAAATACGAACACAGCGCCAGCGACGCGGAGCTGGGCTTGCTGGCATGACCCAAGACCTGTTTCGCAACGACAGCTACCAGCAGGCCTGCGAGGCCCGTGTGGTGGCCGTGACCGACCTGGGCGTGGTGCTGGACCGCACGGTGTTCTACCCCCTGGGCGGTGGTCAGGCCGGTGACGCCGGCCAGTTGGTGCTCAGCGATGGCCGTTTGCTGCACATCGCCGACACCCGCAAGGCGAAAGACGCCGAAGGCCATCCCACTGCCGACATCGTGCATGTGCCTGCATCGGGGCAGGAAGCGCTGTGGGCCGCCTTGGCGCCGGGCATGGCCGTGCGTGCGCAGATCGACTGGCCTCGGCGTTTGCGCCTGATGCGTTTTCACACCACCACCCATTTGCTGTGCCATCTGGTGGCGCAGCCGGTGGACGGTTGCTCCATCACCCCTGATTACGCACGCCTGGACTTCCACATGACCGAGCTGCTGGACAGGGACGCGCTGACGCAGGGCCTTGCCGCGCTGGTGGCCGCTGCGCACCCCGTGGTGGTGGGCGCCATCACCGATGCCGAGTTGGACGCCAACCCTGCCTTGGTCAAGAGCATGAGCGTGTCGCCGCCACGTGGCAGTGGCACGGTGCGCACCATCCGTGTGGGTGCTGACGACCTGATCGACCTGCAGCCCTGTGGCGGCACCCATGTGGCCAACACCGCCGAGATTGGTGCGGTGGTGGTGACCAAGATCGAGAAAAAAAGCGCCCAGACGCGGCGCGTGGTGTTGGGTTTCGCATGACCCGGTTGGCCTGGTTTTTTCTGGCAGTGTGGGCGCCTGTTGCGCTGGCGCAGACCACTCCGGGTCAGCCCGACATCCACCTGGTCTGGATGGGGGGGGACGACTGCCCGCCCTGCAAAGCCTGGCGCACCACCGAGTTGCCCCAGTTGCTGGCCGCGCCCGAATTCCAGGGCGTGCGCTTCAGCTACGTGGTCAAGCCCATCCGCGCCTCGGTGCCGCCCGCGGCGCAGTTGCCGCCCGAGGTGCGGCCTTTGAAACAGGTGCTGGACCTCGCCAGTGGTGGGCGCACCGGCTCACCGCAGGCCGCGCTGATCGTCAATGGGCAGGTATACGACTACTACGTGAGTGCCCGCCCGGCCGACACCGTGCTGGAGATGATTGGCGCCGCGCGCGGGGAATGGCGCTATCCCCTGACGCGTTGCCTTCAGATGCCCGCCAGAGGGCGTGAATGTGTGGTGCCCGCACCCTGACGGTGCTTGGGGTGCTTGTGCGTTTGGGCGACGCTTACTGGCGTACCACGTCCACCCCGGCAGGTGGGGTGAAGCGGAAACGTTCCGGCGCGATGCGGCCGTTGACGCTCATGTCACCAAAACGCAGGACCGAGCGTTGGCCAAAACTGTCCACCATGTCCAGGGCCGCGAGTTGGCCCTGTTTAAAGCCCAGCTGCACCGATTGCAGCTGTGCGTCGCGCCCACGCGGCGTGGCCAGCACCCATTCCAGCCCGTCGCGATCGGGCGCATTCGCCAGCGTGAACACCGACAACATCGCCTTGAGGTCGGCCGAGGAGGCGATGAGCGCGGCGGGTGTGTTGCCCAGCACCTCGGCCTGCTTGCGCGCCGCCACCTGGTTGAGGTCGATGTCGTGCAGCCACAGCGTCTGGCCGTCGGCGACGATGAGTTGCTCGAAAGGCTTGGTGTATTGGAAGCGGAAGCGGTCGGGCCGCGAGAACTCGAAGGTGCCGCTGGAGGTCTTGCTGCGGGCCACGGGGTCGCCCTGGCGGGGCGGCGAAGTCACGGTCTGGGTGAAGGTGGTGCTGCCACTCTGGGTGCTGCGCAGGAACTGCTCCAGCGCCTGCAGGCCGTCGGCCCAGGCGGTGGAGACGGCCAGGGTCAGGCCCAGAAAAGTGAGTTTGAGCAAAGGTCGCATGGGGGTGAGAGCGGTGGGGCGGTCACGGGGTTCCGTCCCGTCACCGCCTGTTGCATTCGCTGAGATCAATGGCGGTGCTCAATCGTCGTTGCCACCACGCGCCGCCACGAGAATGTCGCGCTGGCCGCTGCTGGTGAGTGCACTCACCAGGCCGGCTTTTTCCATGTCTTCGAGCAGTCGGGCCGAACGGTTGTAGCCGATCTTGAGCTTGCGCTGCACGTAGGAGATGCTGGCCTTGCGGTCTTGCAGCACCACGGCCACGGCCTGGTCGTACATGGGGTCTTTTTCGCCGCCGCTGTCGCCACCGCCGCCACCTTCGCCAAAAAGGTCGCCACCTTCGCCTTCAACGCTGCCACCATCGAGCAGGCCTTCGATGTAGTTGGGCTCGCCGCCTTGCTCCTTCAGGTAGGCCACCACGCGGTGCACCTCGTCGTCGCTCACAAAAGCGCCGTGCACCCGCACCGGGAAGCCCGTGCCCGAGGGCATGTAGAGCATGTCGCCCATGCCCAGCAAGGCTTCGGCGCCCATCTGGTCGAGGATGGTGCGGCTGTCGATTTTGCTGCTGACCTGGAAGGACAGGCGGGTGGGGATGTTGGCCTTGATCAGGCCGGTGATCACGTCCACGCTGGGGCGCTGGGTGGCCAGGATGAGGTGGATGCCGGCCGCGCGCGCCTTTTGTGCCAGGCGGGCGATCAGCTCCTCGATCTTCTTGCCCACCACCATCATCAGGTCGGCCAGTTCGTCGATGACCACCACGATGTAGGGCAGGCGCTCCAGCGGTTCGGGCTGCTCCGGCGTGAGGCTGAAGGGGTTGCCAATGGATTCGCCGCGCGCCGTGGCTTCGTCGATCTTGGTGTTGAAACCGGCCAGGTTGCGCACGCCCATTTTGCTCATGAGTTTGTAGCGCTTTTCCATCTCGGCCACACACCAGTTCAGGCCGTGGGCGGCCTGCTTCATGTCGGTCACCACAGGCGCCAGCAGGTGCGGGATGCCTTCGTAGACGCTCATCTCCAGCATCTTGGGGTCGATCAACAGCAGGCGCACGTCCTTGGCGTCGGCCTTGTAGAGCAGGCTCAGGATCATGGCGTTGATGCCCACCGACTTGCCCGAACCGGTGGTGCCGGCCACCAGGCAGTGGGGCATCTTGGCCAGATCGGCCACCACCGGCTGGCCGCCGATGTCCTTGCCCAGGCCCATGGTCAGCAGGCTCTTGGCCTCGTGGTAGACCTGCGAGCCCAGGATTTCGCTGAGCTTGATCATCTGACGCTTGGCGTTGGGCAGTTCCAGCGCCATCAGGTTCTTGCCCGGGATGGTCTCGATCACGCGGATGGACACCAGCGAGAGCGAACGCGCCAGGTCACGCGCGAGGTTGACGATCTGCGAGCCCTTGACGCCGGT
>DASUIK010000362.1:0-2644 GCA_036279795.1 Burkholderiaceae bacterium
CTCGTCGAGTCACCCGCAGCGGTGCACCGCGCGTTCGATATCGCCGCGCACCCGCGCGTGCAGTCCATCAGCTTCGGTCTGATGGATTTCGTCTCCGCCCATGGCGGTGCCATCCCGGCTTCGGGTATGGGGGTGGCGGGCCAGTTCAGCCACCCGCTGGTGCTGCGCGCCAAGATGGACATCGCCAGCGCCTGCCACGCGCACGGCAAGGTGCCCTCGCACTGCGTGGTCACCGAGTTCAAAGACGCACAGGCTCTCAAGGCGGCGGCCACCCAGGCTGCGCAGCAGTTGGGCTACACCCGCATGTGGAGCATCCACCCCGACCAGATCCGTCCCATTCTGGAGGCTTTTGCGCCCCAGGACGACGAGGTCGCTCGTGCGGCCGAGATCGTGGCGCTGGCCCACGCAGCCCATTGGGCGCCGGTCCAGCACGCCGGGCAGTTGCACGACCGTGCCAGCTACCGTTACTTCTGGCAGGTTTTGGAGCGCGCCCATCGCACCGGGCGTCCGTTGCCGGCCGAGGCCAGGGCGTTTTTTGCCACAATGGCAAACGACCTTACTTGAGGAGACTTGCCATGGTCCAACGCAGCGCCGCCCACCCTGTCACGCCACGCGCCTGGGTGGCCGTGGGTTTTTCATTGGCCTTGGTGGCTGCCGCGTTGTGGCCGCTGATGGCCCAGGCCGAGACGGCACCGACCAAAAAGCCCGCGCCTGCCAGCAAGGCGGCCCCCAAGCCGGCACCCGCCAAACGGGCTGTGCCTGTGGCTGCTGCCGAGCCTGTGGCCGTGGAAGCACCGCTCACCGACGCCGAACTGGCGGTGGCTGCCCAAGTGCACGTGGGCGCATTGCCTTGTGAGCTGGGCAAGGTCGTTCGCATGGAGCAGGACGCGACCACCCCCGGCTTTTTCCGCCTGCACATTGATCAACAGCGTTACCGCTTGCGCCCGGTCGAGAGCCGCACCGGCGCGGTGCGCCTGGAAGACCCGCAACAGGGCGTGGTCTGGATTCAGCTGGCCAACAAATCCATGCTGATGAGCCAGAAGCTCGGTCGCCGCCTGGCGGACGAATGTGCGGGAGAGTCGCAGCAGCAGGTGGCCGCAGCGCTCAAGATCAACCCGGCACCGAGTTTGCTTGAACCTTTGCCCGTGCCCGTGCTGGCTGCCAACGCGCCGGCCCCAACCCCCAAACCGGCGGTGGTTGCCACCGACTGCCGCCGCCCCGTGAACACGACCTCTTTACCTTCTGGAGTTGAATCATGTTGAAAGCCTACCGTGAACACGCGGCCGAGCGCGCCGCCTTGGGCATCCCGCCGCTGCCGCTGGACGCCAAGCAAGTGGCCGATCTGATCGAGCTGATCAAGAACCCGCCTGCAGGCGAAGAAACCTTCTTGATGGACCTGCTCACGCACCGCGTGCCGCCGGGCGTGGACGACGCCGCCAAGGTCAAGGCCAGCTTCCTGGCCGCCGTGGCCCATGGCGACATCACCGTTGGCCTGATCTCCAAGGCCAAGGCCACCGAGCTGCTGGGCACCATGGTAGGTGGCTACAACGTGCACCCCCTGATCGAACTGCTGGACGACGCCGAGGTGGCGGCCGTGGCCGGCGCGGCGCTCAAGAAGACGCTGCTGATGTTCGATTACTTCAACGACGTGGCCGAGAAGGCCAAGGCCGGCAATGCCGTGGCCAAGGAAGTGATGCAGAGCTGGGCCGACGCTGAGTGGTTCACCAGCCGCCCGGAAGTTGAGAAGAAGATCACCGTCACCGTGTTCAAGGTGCCGGGCGAAACCAACACCGACGACCTGTCGCCCGCGCCCGACGCCACCACGCGTCCAGACATCCCGCTGCACTACCTCGCGATGCTGAAGAACACCCGCCCCGACGCGGCCTTCAAGCCGGAGGAAGACGGCAAGCGCGGCCCGATGCAGTTCATCGAAGACCTGAAGAAGAAGGGCCACCTGGTGGCCTACGTGGGCGACGTCGTGGGCACCGGTTCCTCGCGCAAGTCCGCCACCAACAGCGTGATTTGGGCCACTGGCCAGGACATCCCCTTCGTCCCCAACAAGCGCTTCGGCGGCGTCACCCTGGGCGGCAAGATCGCTCCCATCTTCTTCAACACCCAGGAAGACTCCGGCTCGCTGCCCATCGAAGTGGACGTGAGCAAGCTGGAAATGGGCGATGTCATCGACGTGTTGCCCTACGACGGCAAGTTGGTGAAGAACGGCGAAGTCGTGGCCGAGTTCAAGCTCAAGAGCGATGTGCTGTTCGACGAAGTGCGCGCCGGCGGTCGCATCAACCTGATCATCGGCCGCTCGCTGACCGCCAAGGCGCGCGAGTTCCTGGGCCTGCCCGCATCCACCTTGTTCCGCCTGCCCAGCGTGCCGGCCGAAACCAAAGCGGGCTTCACTTTGGCGCAAAAGATGGTGGGCCGTGCCGTGGGCCTGCCGGAAGGCCAGGGCGTGCGCCCCGGAACCTATTGCGAGCCCAAGATGACCACCGTGGGTTCGCAAGACACCACCGGCCCCATGACCCGCGACGAACTGAAGGACCTGGCTTGCCTGGGCTTCAGCGCCGATCTGGTGATGCAGTCCTTCTGCCACACGGCGGCCTACCCGAAGCCGGTGGACGTGAAGACCCACCGCGAACTG
>DASUIK010000363.1:0-6782 GCA_036279795.1 Burkholderiaceae bacterium
CCCGATGCCGGCCATCAGGGCGTTGCCGGCCCAGCCCACAAACGCGGTGGAACCCAGCATGAAAGCTTGCATGGTGGCCAGGGTTTCGGGGGCGCTGAGCGTGACCAGCGAGGTCAACGCACCCAGCACCACGCCCACCACCACACCGGCCAGCAACAGGCGCAGCGTGTGTTGCACGCCCCGCGCCAATGCCAGCGTGAGGAGCACAGCCAGCACCGCGCCCAGAAAGGCAGCTCCGGTCAGCCCCAGGCGTTGCAGCCAGGCGCCTGCCTGGGGTGACAGGCCGAAGCTGGCCAGCGTGACTGCCACCGCCAGCGAGGCGCCCGAGGCGCTGCCCAGCAGATAGGGATCGGCCAGCGGGTTGCGGAACAGGCCTTGGGCCACGGCCCCCGCCAGCCCCAGCAAGGCACCGGCGCCAAAAGCGGCCAGTGTGCGCGGGGCGCGGATGTCCCACACGATCTGGGCGGCCACCGGGTCGGTGCGCAGGGCCCAGACGGCCTCCAGCCCGGTGCTGCCCACGCCCAGGCCCAACACGGCGAGGCTGGCGACGCACAGGACCAGGGCGCCCAACAGCCACAGGGGGCGGCGGCTGTGGCCTCCCATCAAGGGGCCTTCTCTTGCAGGCAGCGGGCCATGAGCCGCGCGCCTTCGGCCATGCGAGGGCCGGCACGCATCAGCACATCCGATTCGGCGGCATTGAACACACAACGGCGCTGCTCCCGCAGGGCGCGCATGCTGGACCACCCGGGCCGCAGCGCCATCTCTGCTGCATTGTGGGCGCCCACCATGACCACATCGGGATCGGCGCGCACCACAAATTCGGGGTTCAGCCGGGGAAACGGCCCCGACTGAGCGGGTGCGATGTTGCGAACGCCCAGTCGTGTGAGGGTTTCGCCGATGAAGGACGTGGGGCCTGCCGCATAGGGGCCGCTGTCCACCTCGTAGTACACGCGTGCGCCGCGAACGTTGGCGGGCAGTGCCGCCGCCACGGCCGACACATCGGCGTCGATGCGGCGCCACACGGCCTGCGCCTTCTCGGGCGCGAGCCCCAGCAGCAGGGCCACCTGCCGCGTGACGCGCAACACATCGGCGTGCGTGCGCGGCTCCAGCGCAACCACCTTCAGCCCCAGCGACTCCAGCCGTTCGATCACCCGGGCCGACTGCGCCAGCAGCACCACGTCCGGACGCAAAGCCACCACCGCTTCCACGCTGGGGTCCAGCCCGCCGCCCAGACGTGGCAAGCGGGCGATCTCGGCCGGCCAGTTGGTGTAGCGGTCCACCCCCACCAGGCGTTGGCACTGGCCCAGTTCGCACACGGTTTCGGCCAACGAGGGCAGCAGCGTGACGATGCGTTGGGGTGCTTGGTTCAGACGCACGGTGATGCCGCGGTCGTCGGTGATCCGGAGGCTGGCTGCCTGGGCGCTCACACACAACCACAACGCAGCCAGCCAGGCGCGCTTCAGCCAAACGCTAGTCACGGGACCAGGGCGCTGGAGCACGCCATTGGAAGCTCGTCATGGCAGTCATGGACAAATGGGGCAGAAAGGGAAATCGATTGTAGTGGTCGAGGTTTTTGGCATGGCGGTGGTGCAGCCTCTGAGTGGGAATGCGTGCCGGTCGCTCAGGCAGAATGTGAACTCTTGTAACTTTTACACCGATGAGAGGGTTTGATCATGACGCCTTGGGTGCGACGTGTGGTGGCTGGTGCCGTGATGGGTTGGGTGCCTGCTGTGTTTGCGCAGGTGGACCCCTGCGGCGTCGGGCAGAACAGTTTGTGTGTGAGTTACGCCACGACGCCCCAGGCGGTGCCGCTGTCGCCACAGTTCATGGTTTTGCTGGTGGTGTTGCTGGGTGCAGTGGCGCTGTATAAGTTGCGGCACAAGGCTGGTGCTCCCCTCGGGCTGGCATTGGCCTTGACCAGTGGGGGGTGGTTGTGGATGCAGCCCAGCGGGAGTTGGGCCAACGGTTATCCGCGCAAAAACCTGAGCGAAAGCAACCCCGTGGTGTTTGCCACCCCGGCGGGCGCACGGGTCGTGGTGAACAACCTGACGGTGAACGCAACGATCACTGCCGTGATTTACAACGGCGCGCCGGTTGGCGCAACCGGTACCTACGGCGGGTATGAGCGTTGCTTTGTGGGGAAGGTGCTGGTCCCGAGCACAGGTTCCGGAACGGTTGGCATGTGTGTGGTCGAGCTTGTGAGTTGACCAGAGCGGCGCACGCATAATGCACGGCGGTGGGGCGGTGCAAGCCGCCCAGGTATCCCTTCAAGTCACACACTGCCATGAGCACCAACGACGCCACTTCCCCCGCCGCACTCGCGCCCCGCGACAAGGCCGAGATCCTGGCCCAGGCCTTGCCGTACATCCGCAAGTACCACGGCAAGACCATGGTCATCAAATACGGCGGCAACGCCATGACCGACCCGGCCCTGCAGGCCGCCTTCGCCGAAGACGTGGTCATGCTCAAGCTGGTGGGCATCAACCCGGTGGTGGTGCATGGAGGTGGCCCGCAGATCGAAGGCTTGCTCAAGCGGCTGGGCAAGAAGGGTGAATTCATTCAGGGCATGCGCGTGACCGACCCCGAAACCATGGAGGTGGTGGAGTGGGTGCTGGCCGGCGAGGTGCAGCAGGACATCGTGGGCCTCATCAACCGCGCCGGTGGCAAGGCCGTGGGCCTGACCGGCCGCGACGGCGGCATGATCCGCGCGCGCAAGCTGCGCATGCTTGACCAAAAAGACCCCAGCGTGGAACACGACGTGGGCCAGGTGGGCGACATCGTGGCCATCGACCCCAGCGTGGTCAAGGCGCTGCAGGACGATGCCTTCATCCCCGTGGTCAGCCCCATCGGTTTTGGCGAACACAACGAGAGCTACAACATCAACGCCGACGTGGTGGCCGCCAAGCTCGCCACCACGCTGCAGGCCGAGAAGTTGCTGATGTTGACCAACATCCCTGGCGTGCTGGACAAGGAAGGCAAGCTGCTCACCGAGTTGACCATGCGCCGCATCGACGAGCTGTGCCAGGACGGCACCATCAGCGGCGGCATGATCCCCAAGATCGCCGGTGCGCTGGATGCTGCCAAGAGCGGCGTGAATGCGGTGCACATCATCGACGGCCGCGTGCCCCATGCGCTGCTGCTCGAAATCCTGGGCGACCAGCCTTTTGGCACCATGATCCGCTCGCACTGACGGCGGCTGGCCATGCACAGCGACGACCTCGACACCGACGACACCGGGGTGGCCGAACCGGACGCATCCAGCCGGCGCAAGCGCCCCAAACCCGGTGAGCGCCGGGTGCAGATCCTGCAGACGCTGGCCGCCATGCTGGAACAGCCGGGCGCCGAGCGCGTGACCACCGCCGCGCTGGCCGCGCGCCTGCAGGTCAGCGAGGCGGCGCTGTACCGCCACTTCGCCAGCAAGGCGCAGATGTTCGAGGGCCTGATCGATTTCATTGAGCAGAGCGTGTTTGGCCTCGTGCAGCAGATCACGCAGCGCGAGACCGACCCGCGCCAGTGTGTGACGCGCCTGGTCACCATGCTGCTGCAGTTTGGTGAAAAGAACCCCGGCATGGTGCGGGTGATGGTGGGCGATGCGCTGGTGTTCGAGCACGAGCGGTTGCAGCAGCGCATGAACCTGCTTTTCGACAAATTCGACGCTGCGCTGCGCCAGGCCTTGCGCGAAAGCGCGTCCAGCTCGGACACCCCGACCGTGGACACCAGCGTGCTGGCGGGCGTGCTCACCGCCTTCGCCGTCGGGCGCTTGCAGCGCTTTGCCCGCAGCGGGTTTCGGCGGATGCCGACCGAACAACTCGATCTGTCACTGCGCCTGATGTGGCCCGGTGCCTGAGGGCATCAAGGCGCAGGCTGGGCGTAGGCCCGGCGAATCTCAGCCACCTCCACCGAATAGGCCGTGTACCAGCGGTCACGCCCTTGCTGCTGTGCCAGCAGGTGTTCGGGGTGGTTTTTCCAGGCCCGAATGGCGGCCTCGTCTGGCCAGTACGACAAGGCCACCTCACTGTGGCCTTCGGTCACCGCGTGGAAACCCAGGCAGCCGAATTCGGTCAAGGCCAACTCGCGCATGCGCGCAGCCATCTGGCTGTAGTGCTCATCCAGCTGACGCACGGTGGCGCGGAAAATCACGACAAACATGGTTTTGTGGGGGTCTTGTGTGGGGTTAGACACGCTACTCTAGACAAATACCCACGCTGGGGGTGTTTGTCATCTGGACATCACGGGAATTCCGTACAAAATAGAACGATCGTTCGTTTTATTTTCAATCCAGTCGCCATGTCTGCATCCAGCGCCTCCAGCCCCAGCCGCACCCCGCGTGCGCGGCCCGCCTCGGCCGTGTCGGCACACAAGGCCGCCCACAAAGGGCAGCAGACCAAAGCCGCCATCGTTGACGTGGCCTTGGGCATGGCCACCCACGTGGGGGTGGAAGGCCTGAGCATCGGTGCCCTGGCCGAGGCCATGCAGATGAGCAAGTCGGGTGTGTTTGCCCACTTCGGCTCGCGCGAGGAGCTGCAGATATCGGTGGTGCGTGAGTACCACAACCGCTTCGAGGAAGAGGTCTTTCTGCCGGCCCTGAAAAAGCCGCGTGGCCTGCCGCGCCTGCGTGCGCTGTTTGACAACTGGATGCAGCGCACCTCGGTCGAAATCGACTCGGGCTGCATCTACATCAGCGGCGCCGTGGAGTTCGACGACCGGCCCGGCCCGGTGCGCGATGCGCTGGTGGACACGGTGCTGACTTGGCACGCCGCCATGAAACGCGCGATTGCCCAGGCCAAGGCCGAAGGCCATTTGAACGCGGACGTGGATGAGGACCAGACCCTGTTCGAAATCCACGGTCTCATCCTGGCGCTGCACTACGAGGCGCGTTTCCTCAAGAGCCCCGAATCCATCGGCCGAGCCCACCGGGGCTTTGGCCACATCCTGGCGCGTTGCGGCGCGCGTGACTGATTTTTTTCACTTCACCAACCCTGGGAGACACACCATGCCCGTTTACAACCCGCCTCTGCGCGACATGCAGTTCGTGATGCACGAGGTGCTGAACGTCTGTGACGACCTGCGTGCCATGCCCGCACACGCCGACATCGATGCCGACACCATCAACGCGGTGCTGGAGGAGGGCGGCAAGTTCGCCTCGCAGGTGCTGTTCCCGCTCAACATCACCGGCGACACCGAAGGCTGCAAGCTCGACCCGACCACCCACGAAGTCAAGACCCCGACCGGCTTCAAAGCCGCTTACAAGCAGTACGTGGAAGCCGGCTGGGCCGCCCTCAGCTGCGACCCGGCCTATGGTGGCCAGGGCCTGCCGCTGGTGGTCAACCAGTGCCTGTACGAGATGATGAACTCGGCCAACCAGGCCTGGACCATGTACCCCGGCCTGACGCACGGCGCCTACGCTTCGCTGCACACCCACGGCACCGACGAGCAGAAGGCCACCTACCTGCACAAGATGAGCAGCGGCGAGTGGACCGGCACCATGTGCCTGACCGAGCCGCACTGCGGCACCGACCTGGGCTTGATGCGCACCAAGGCCGAACCCCAGGCCGATGGCACCTACAAGATCACCGGCACCAAGATTTTCATCAGCGCCGGTGAACACGACATGGCGGAAAACATCATCCACTTGGTGCTCGCACGCCTGCCCGATGCGCCTCCCGGGATCAAAGGCGTGAGCCTGTTCATCGTGCCCAAATTCCACGTCAACAAAGACGGCTCGCTGGGTGCGCGCAACGGCATCTACTGCGCTGGCCTGGAGCACAAGATGGGCATCCACGGCAACGCCACCGCGCAGATTGTGCTGGACGGTGCCATCGGCACCATGGTGGGCCAGCCCAACAAGGGCATGCAGGGCATGTTTGTGATGATGAACGCAGCCCGACTGGGTGTGGGCAACCAGTCCCTGGGCCTGACCGAGGTGGCCTACCAGAACGCGCTCGCTTACGCCAAGGACCGCATTCAGATGCGCAGCCTGAGCGGCCCCAAGAACAAGAATCAACCGGCCGATTCCATCATCGTGCACCCCGACGTGCGCAAGATGCTGCTGACTGCCAAGGCCTACGCCGAAGGCGGTCGCGCATTGGCGGTGTTCTGCTCCATCCTGCTGGAAAAGGTGCACCACCACCCCGACGAAAAGGTGCGCAAGGACAGCGACGACATGCTGTCGCTGCTCACGCCCATCGTCAAAGCCTTCCTGACGGACAACGGCTACCAGTCGGCCACCCTGTGCCAGCAGGTGTTCGGTGGCCATGGTTACATCAAGGAATGGGGCATGGAGCAGTACGTGCGCGATGCCCGCATCAACATGATCTACGAGGGCACCAACACCATCCAGAGCCTGGACTTGCTGGGCCGCAAGGTGCTGGGCAACAACGGCGCCACGCTCAAGAAGTTCGGCAAGCTGGTGGGCGCGCTGGTGCAGGAAGAAGGCGTCAACGAGAAGATGGCCGAGTTCATCAACCCGCTGGCGGTGCTGGGTGAGCAGATCACCAAGTTCACCACCGAGATCGGTTTCAAGGGCCTGCAAAACCCCGACGAAGTGGGCGCCGCTGCGGTGGACTACCTGCGCGTGGCCGGTCACCTGGTGATGGGCTACTTCTGGGCCCGCATGGCACAGACGGCGCTGCGCGAAATCGCGGCCGGCAACACCGACCCGTTTTATGTGGCCAAGCTGCAAACCGCACGCTTCTACTTTGCCAAGCTGTTCCCCGAGACCGCCACCGCCATGCGCATTGCACGTGCTGGCAGCAAGGTCTTGATGGACACCGATGCGGCAC
>DASUIK010000364.1:0-8750 GCA_036279795.1 Burkholderiaceae bacterium
AACAACGCCGGCTGGGACGTGTTCAAGCCCTTCACCAAAACCGTGCCCGCCGAGTGGGACAAGCTGATCGCCATCAACCTCACCGGCGCGCTGCACATGCACCACGCGGTGTTGCCGGGCATGGCGGCACGCAAGCAGGGCCGCATCATCAACATCGCGTCCGACGCGGCGCGTGTGGGCTCCTCGGGCGAGGCGGTGTACGCGGCCTGCAAGGGCGGGCTGGTGGCGTTTTCCAAGACCATTGCGCGCGAACACGCGCGCCACAACATCACCGTCAACGTCGTCTGTCCCGGTCCCACCGACACGGCCCTATTCGCCGACTACAAGCAGGGCGCGGGCAACCCCGAGAAGTTGATGGAGGCGTTCACGCGTTCCATCCCGCTGGGCCGCATTGGCCAGCCCGACGACCTGCCGGGCGCCATCGTCTTTTTTGCCAGCGACGCGGCCGGCTTCATCACCGGTCAGGTTCTGAGCGTCTCAGGCGGTCTGACCATGAACGGCTGAAACAAAAGCCCACCCCCGTCGCTTGCCCGCTTCGCGTGGCCGCATCCCCTTTCCAGGGGGCAACACCAGCAGTCCGGCAAAGCCGGCCCTGCGGTGTTGGCTGAGAAAAACATTTCAGGCAACTCACCTCACGACTGAACCAGGAGATATCCATGGACTTCCAAGACATCCTCTACGAGAACCGCAACGGCGTGGCATGGATCACCATCAACCGCCCCGAGAAGATGAACGCCTTTCGCGGCACCACCTGCGATGAACTGATCAAGGCCTTCAACAAGGCAGGCTACGACCGCAACATCGGCTGCATCGTGTTGGCGGGCGCCGGTGAACGCGCCTTCTGCACCGGGGGCGACCAGTCGGCCCACGACGGCAACTACGACGGGCGCGGCACCATCGGCCTGCCCATGGAAGAACTGCACGACGCCATCCGCAACGTGCCCAAACCCGTCATTGCCCGCGTGCAGGGTTTTGCCATCGGTGGCGGTAACGTGTTGTGCACCATTTGCGACCTCACCATCTGCTCCGAGAAAGCCATCTTTGGCCAGGTCGGCCCCAAGATGGGCTCGGTGGACCCGGGCTACGGCACGGCCTTCCTCGCGCGTGTGGTGGGCGAGAAAAAGGCGCGCGAAATCTGGTACCTGAACAAGCGCTACAGCGGCCAGGAGGCCGTGGCCATGGGCCTGGCCAACGTGTGTGTGCCGCCCGAAAAACTGGACGAAACCGTGCAGGAGTGGGCCGAGACCATCTGCGAGCGCAGCCCCACCGCCCTGGCCATCGCCAAGCGCAGCTTCAACATGGACACCGCCCACCAGGCGGGCATTGCAGGCATGGGCATGTACGCGCTCAAGCTGTATTACGACACCGACGAATCGCGCGAGGGCGTGGCTGCACTGTCCGAGAAGCGCAAGCCCGATTTCCGCAAGTTCGCGAAGTGACCAGAACAACCGCCGCCGGAGACACGCCATGAACCCCAACCCCTACATCGACGAAGACCTGCAGGCGCTGGCCGAAACGGTGCGCCGGTTTGCCGAAGACCGCGTGAAGCCCGGTTTTCTGGAGCGCGATAAAAGCCGTGAGTTCGACCGCGCGCTGTTGCGCGAAATGGGCGAGCTGGGTTTCATCTGCCCCGAACTGCCCGAGGCCTTTGGTGGGCTAGGCATGGGCTGTCTGGCGGCGGGGGTGATCCACGAAGAGATGGCCCGTGTCGATCTGAGCTTTTCCTACCTGAACCTGCTGGCCTCGCTCAACAGCCAGATCCTGTCCAAGTACGGGCAGCCTGAGGTGGTGGGCCCCTGGCTCAAGAAGATCGTGCGTGGCGAAGCCATCTGCGCGATCGCGCTGACCGAGCCTCGCGGCGGGTCGGACGCGGCCAACCTGCGCCTGCGCGTGGAACGCGACGGGGACTTCTACGTCATCAACGGCGAAAAAACCTCGATCTCCGCCGCCGACCAGGCCGACATCACCGTGGTGTTCGGCCGCACCGGCACGCCCGAATCGGGCGCACACGGCGTGACCGCGCTGCTGGTGCCCATGGACACCCCGGGCCTGACCACCAACCGCTTCGACTGCCACGGCCAACGCGCCATCGGCCGGGGCTCCATCTTTTTCGAGAACGTGCGCGTGCCGGTGAGCCACCGGCTGGGGGATGAAAACAAAGGTTTTGTGCAGGTCATGCACGGCTTCGATTTCTCGCGCTCGCTGATCGGCCTGCAGTGCCTGGCCGTGGCGCGTGCCGCGTTGGACGAAACCTGGGAATACATCACACAGCGCCAGGCGTTCGGCCAGCCGTTGTCGGCTTTCCAGGGCGTGACCCACCCGCTGGCGCAGTACGACACCGAGGTGGAGGGTGCGCGCCTGCTGTGCCTGCAGGGCCTGTGGCTCAAGGACAAAGGCCTGCCCCACACCGCCGAAGCCGGCATGGCCAAGTGGTGGGGCCCCAAGCTGGCCTACGACGTGATCCACCAGTGCCTGCTGTGTTTTGGCCACGGTGGCTACGACCGTGGCCCCATGGAGCAGCGCCTGCGCGACGTGCTGGGTTTCCAGATTGGCGACGGCACAGCACAGATCATGAAAACCATCATTGCCCGCACCCGCGCTGGGCGCAAGAACGTGCCGGCCTGAGCACGCGGCCCACAAGAACACCCCCAGAGACAAGACCATGGAATTCGACCCCATCCTCCTGGCCCCACGGCGTGCCCAGAGCGTGGCGCAAGGCTTCTGGCCCGATCGCACCATCAACGACGAACTCGACGCTTGCGTGGCGAGCTGCCCCGACCAGGTTGCGCTGACCGCCGTGCAAGGCGAAACGGGCGCCACCACCCGCTTCACCTACCGCGAGCTGGCCGCCATGGCCGACCGCGTGGCCGTGGGCCTGTCGCGCCTGGGGGTGGGGCGCAACGACATCGTGGCCTGCCAGTTGCCCAACTGGTGGCAGTTCACCGTGGTCTACCTGGCGTGCTCGCGCATCGGTGCGGTCATGAACCCGCTGATGCACATCTTCCGCGAGCGCGAGCTGTCCTTCATGCTCAAACACGGCGAGGCCAAGGTGCTCATCGTGCCGCAGCGCTTCCGGGGTTTCGACTTCGAGGCCATGGCCCAGGGCTTGCAGCCCAGCCTGCCGGACCTGAAACACATCGTGGTGGTGGGCGGCGCCGCGGCCAACAGCTTCGAAGCCCTGCTCAGCGGCCCGGCCTGGGAGGACGCCCCCGATGCGCTCGACATCCTGAGCCGCCATCGCCCCGGCCCGGACGATGTCACCCAGATCATCTACACCTCGGGCACCACCGGCGAGCCCAAGGGCGTGATGCACAGCGCCAACACCGTGATGGCCAACATCATCCCCTACGCGCGGCGCCTGCAGTTGGACGCCGAGGACGTGGTGCTCATGGCCTCGCCCATGGCCCACCAGACGGGCTTCATGTATGGGCTGATCATGCCCATCGTGCTCAAGGCGCGTGCGGTCATCCTCGACGTATGGGAGCCACTCAAGGCCATCGAGTTGATCCGTGTCGAAGGCTGCAGTTTCACCATGGCATCCACGCCCTTCCTGACCGACCTGGCCAAAACCGTGGCCTCCTCTGGCCAGGCGGTGCCCACGCTGGCCACCTTCCTGTGCGCCGGTGCGCCCATCCCCGGTCCGCTGGTGGAGCAGGCGCGCGCTGTGCTCGGCACCAAGATCGTGTCGGCCTGGGGCATGACGGAAAACGGCGCCGTTACCCTGATCGAACTGAACGACCCGGATGAGCGCGCCTTCACCACCGATGGCCACCCGCTGCCCGGTGTGGAGCTCAAGGTCATCGACTTCGACGGCAGCACCCTGCCACCCGGCGAGGCCGGCAAGCTCATGGTCCGCTCGGTGTCCAACTTTGGTGGCTACCTCAAGCGCCCGCAGTGGAATGGGACCGACGCCGAGGGCTGGTTCGACACCGGCGACCTGGCGCGCATCGATGCCCAGGGCTACGTGCGCATCACCGGGCGCAGCAAGGACGTGATCATCCGGGGCGGTGAAAACATCCCGGTGGTCGAGATTGAGGCCTTGTTGTACCGCCACCCCGCTATCGCCATGGCCGCCGTGGTGGCCTACCCCGACGAACGACTGGGCGAGCGCGCCTGGGCCGTGGTCGTGCCCAAACCGGGCGAACACATCGACCTGTCGTCCCTGGTCGCCTTCATGAAAGACCAGCACGTGGCCCTGCAATACATCCCCGAGCGGCTGGTGCTGCGCGATGCCATGCCGTCCACGCCGTCCGGAAAAATCCAGAAATTCAAGCTCCGCGAGATGCTGCGCGACGAAGCCGCCTGACCCCCATACACCCAACAACACCGAGACAAACCCATGCACACCTCCTCGCCTTCCTTCTTGCGCCGCCGCCTGGTCCAGGCCGCCACTGCCACCCTGTGTTCGGTCGCTGCCCTGGGCGGTGCACATGCCCAGGCCTGGCCCAGCAAGCCCATCAAGATCGTGGTCGGTTTTGCCCCTGGTGGCACCACCGATGTGATGGCCCGCGTGATGGCCCAGTCGCTGAGCGAAGCCCTGGGCCAGCCCGTGGTGGTGGACAACAAGCCTGGCGCCAGCGGCAACGTGGCGGCCAGTGAGGTGATCCGCGCAGCGCCCGACGGCCACACCTTCCTCACCGCCCCCACCTCGTTCGAAACCGCCAACCCCTTCCTGTTCAAACAGACCATCGTTCCCGCCAAGGACCTGACCCCGGTGGTGGGGGTGGGCCGCAGCCAGATGTACCTGCTGGTCAAGCCCGAGTCCACCGTGAAGGACGCCAAGGACTTCGTGGCCTATGCCCGCGCCAACCCAGGCAAGCTGTCCTACAGCTCGGCCGGGGCCGGCACGCCGCCGCACCTGGCGGGCGAGTTGTTCAAGAAGGTCACCGGTGTGTACGCCACCCACATCCCCTACCGGGGTGCTGCGCCTGCCTTGCAGGACGTGCTGGCCAACCAGGCGGACTACGTGTTCGACCCGGGCATCGGTTTCCCGCACGTGCGCTCGGGCAAGGTGCGCATGCTGGCCGTGGCCGGGGCCAAGCGCTCCTCGTTTTTCCCGGACGTGCCCACCCTGGCCGAACTGGGCTTCAAGGGCGCTGAGCTGGACATCTGGTTTGGCATGTGGGCACCCAACGGCACGCCGGCCGATGTGACCGCCCGCATGGGCAAGGAGATCGCCAAGGCCCTGGCCCAGCCCAACACCAAAACCCGCTACGAAGCCCTGGGGGCCGAACCGGTGGGCCTGGACAACGGTGAGTTCAAGGCGCTGCTGGTCAACGAAACGCAGATGCTGTCTGGCCTCATCAAAGAAGCCAAGATCAACATCGACTGACGCGGTCACGCCCGCATTCCCATCATGAACGAAACACTGGTCCGGGTGGACACCCGGGGCCGGGTGGGCGTGCTCACGCTCCACCGGCCCCAGCAGCTCAACGCCCTCAACGACACGGTGATGGACCAGCTGGGCGCGGCCCTGCTGGCCTTCGAGGCCGACACGAACATCGGCGCCATCGTCATCACAGGCAGCGCCAAGGCCTTTGCCGCAGGCGCCGACATCGCGGCCATGGCCGATTGGTCTTACATGGACGTCTACCAGAGTGGGTTCATCACCCGCAACTGGGAAACCATACGCCAGGTGCGCAAGCCAGTGCTGGCCGCTGTGGCGGGTTTCGCCATGGGTGGCGGTTGCGAGCTGGCCCTGGCCTGCGACATCATCGTGGCGGCCGAGTCGGCGAAGTTCGCCCTGCCCGAAATCAAGCTGGCCATGCTGCCCGGTGCCGGGGGCACGCAGCGCCTGCCGCGCGCCATTGGCAAGGCCAAGGCCATGGACATGTGCCTATCCGCCCGCACGCTGGGCGCCCAGGAGGCCGACCGTTATGGCTTGGTCTCGCGTGTGGTGCCCGATGCCGAACTGCTGGACCACACCCTGGCCCTGGCGGAGCGCATCGCCGGCTTCTCGCTGCCGGCGCTCATGGCGGTCAAGGCGGCGGTCAACCGCGCCTGGGAAAGCCCGTTGAGCGAAGGCATCCTGTTCGAACGCCATGCCTTGTACGAGCGCTTTGCCAGTGCCGACGCCCACGAAGGCATGCACGCCTTCCTGGCCAAACGCCCGCCCGACTTCCAACACCGCTGAACCGGAGCCACCCCATGGCACTCGACGCCGAATCCTTTGACCTGTTGTTGCCCACCATCGAGCGTTTTGTGCGCGAGCGCCTGGTGCCGGCCGAGAACCACCTCGAAGAACACGACGAGGTGCCCGCCGACATCATCGAAGACATGAAGGCCATGGGACTGTTTGGCCTGACCGTGCCCGAAGCCTATGGCGGCATCGGTCTGTCGGTGAGCCAGGAGGTGCGGGTGAACTACGAGCTTGGGCGCACGGCAGCGGCCTTCCGATCGGTGTTCGGCACCAATATCGGCATCGGCTCGCAGGGCATCCTGATGGATGGCACGCCCGAGCAGAAGGCCAAGTACCTGCCCAAGGTGGCGAGCGGCGAACTCATCATGTCCTTCGCGCTCACCGAACCCGACGCCGGCACCGATGCCGCGTCGCTCAAGACACGCGCCGAGGCCGATGGCGACCACTACGTGCTCAACGGCACCAAACGTTTCATCACCAACGCCCCGCGCGCGGGCGCCTTCACCTTGATGGCGCGCACTGGCGGGCCGGGTGCGGGTGGTGTTTCGTCCTTCATCGTGCCCGCCAACAGCCCGGGCCTCAAGCTGGGCAAAAACGACAAGAAGATGGGTCAGCGCGGCACCAAAACCTGCGACGTGATCCTGGAGAACGTGCGTGTGCCGGCCGCCAACATCATCGGTGGTGTGCCGGGCCAGGGTTTCAAGACGGCGATGAAGGTGCTGGACCGGGGTCGGCTCAACATCTCGGCCGTGTCCTGTGGCCTGGCCTCGCGCATCATCGACGAGTCGCGCCATTACGCGCGTGAGCGCAAACAGTTCGGCAAACCCATCGGCGAGTTCCAGCTGATCCAGGCCATGCTGGCCGACAGCCAGGCCGAGTTGCTGGCCGGCTGGTCGCTGGTGAAAGACGTGGCCCAGCGTTTCGACGACAAAGCACCGCACGTTTCGGACCCAGATGTCTCCATGCGCGTGTCGTGCGCCAAGCTGTTTGCCACCGAAATGGTGGGCCGCGTGGCCGACCGGGGTGTTCAAATACACGGGGGCGCCGGCTACATCAACGAGTACCCGGTGGAGCGCTTTTACCGCGACGCCCGATTGTTGCGTCTGTACGAAGGCACGACACAGGTGCAGCAAATCATCATCGGGCGAGAGCTGCTGCGCCAGGACTGAGCGGGTTGACCCATTCGGGGTGCAATGGCGGCGGCGCGTGTCAATTTGGAGGTTTTATGCAGATGCAGGCAGCGTTCATTCACGGCCATGGTGGCAACGAGGTGGTGTCGGTCGGGCCTCGCCCGGTGCCACCGAGACCGGCTGGCCACGTGTTGGTGCGTTTGCATGCGGCCACGGTCAACCGGGTGGACCTCTACATGCGTGACAGCGGCGCCGGCATCACCCACCAATTGCCGCAAACCATGGGGCTGGACGGCGCGGGCACGGTCGAGGCGGTGGACGCCGACGAGCGCCTGCTGCAGGTGGGGCAATCTGTGGTGGTGCACCCGGGCCTGGTGTGCGGTCGCTGTGAGTTCTGCCAACGTGGCGAAGGCGTGTTGTGTGTGCACATGCGTTTGTTGGGCGAGCATTGCGACGGCACCTTCGCGCAGTACGTGAGCGTGCCTGCCCACAACGTGTTTCCCATGCCAAGCGGCTTGTCTTTTGTTGAGGCGGCGGCGCTGGGGGTGAACCACCTCACCGCCTGGCGCATGTTGTTCACCAAGGCTCAGCTCAAGCCGTGGGAGACGGTGCTGGTGTTCGGCATCGGTGGTGGGGTGTCGCTTGCCGCCTTGCAATTGGCCAAGCTGGCGGGTGCCCGTGTCATCGTCACCTCGCGCGACGACAGCAAGCTGGCCAAGGCACTGGCCATGGGCGCCGACCATGCCATCAACGGCCAGGCCACCGACGTGGCCAAAGCGGTGCTGGCCGCCACCGGTGGCCGGGGCGTGGACGTGGTGTTCGAGAACGTGGGCGCTGCGGTGTGGTCGTCGGCCATGAAATCGCTGGTGCGTGGTGGGCGCCTGGTCACGTGTGGCGCCACCACCGGCGATCAACCGCCGGCCGACCTGCGCCGCATCTTCATTCGCCAGTTGCAGATTTTGGGCTCCACCCTGGGCGACTTCAACGAATTCCGTGACCTGCTCGGCTTTGTCGAGCGCAGCGGCCTCAAGCCCGTGATCGACAGCACCTACCCGCTGGCGCAAGTGCACGCTGCGCTGGACCGCCTGGCCTCGGGGCAGCAGTTTGGCAAGGTGGCCCTGCACATCGATTGATGCGTCGCAGGCCGCCTGCCGTCACGCGGTTTCGGGCTGCAAAAACACCCGTGCCTTCTTGGGGCACACCACCAGCTTGTCGCCTTCTTTGAAACCCTGCGACCGGAACAACTCGGCCGACATCTGAGCCTCGATCAGCGGGTCGTGCCCGCCTGGGGCCTGTTCGTCCACGGGCAGCAGTTCCAGCCGCGCAATAGGGCCCACCACAATGGCGCGCTGCAGCTCGGCCACGATGCCGGTCTCGCCCGGGGCGTAGCGGCGCACGTCCAGGTCGTGTGGGCGCACATAGGCAAAGGCCTTGGCGTCTTGCGCGCCGGCGTGTTCGGGCGTGTCGATGGACACGCCATC
>DASUIK010000365.1:0-2022 GCA_036279795.1 Burkholderiaceae bacterium
CGAGTTCGGTCCACCGGCGCCGTAGGGGTAGGTGGCGTCGCGGGCGAAGTCGCTGAAGGCGCCCAGCGTCTGGCGGAAGGAATCGACGTGGTTGGTGTCGCCGGCCAGGCAGGCCACGATGTTGGCGTCGCCACACTGCACAGCGCGGGCGGCACGGCGCAGTGCCATCACGCCCGAGGCGCCGCCGGTGGGGATGTGGTCGAGCCAGCGCGGCGACAGCCCCAGGTGCTGGGTCACGCCCACGGCGGTGTCGGGCACGAGCGAAAAGCTGCTGACGGTCAGGCCATCGATCTGCGCTTTCTCCAGCTCCGATTGCTGCAGCAGTGCGTGCAGCGCCTGGCCCAGGAACCAGTGTGCGCCGCGCGTGGAATAACGCTCGTAAGGCACGGTGACCGGGACGGCCACCGCAACACCTTCGTAGCCTTTGCGTGTGTGGAAATGCGCCATGCGTGAAATCACTCGATCCGGATGCCTGCGCTCTTGATGATGCGCGAGAACTTGACGGTGTCGTCCTGGATGGTCTGGGCGAATTGTTCGGGTGTGCCGGCCACCACGGTCATGCCCATGGCGGACAGTTGCTCGCGCACCTCGCGCAGTTGCAGGATGCGCACGATCTCCTGGTTGAGCTTGGTGATGATGGCCTTGTCCACACCGGCCGGGGTGAGGAAGCCGATCCAGGTGACCAGATCGACACCGGGCACACCGGCTTCGGCCAACGTGGGCACGTCAGGCAACAGCGGGCTGCGGGCGGCGCTGGTGACGGCCAGGGCGCGCACCTTGTTGCCCTTGATGTGGGCCATGGCGGGGCCCAGGGCGTCGAAGATGACGGGCACGGTGCCGCCGATGGTGTCGGTCATGGCCGGTGCGCCGCCTTTGTAGGGCACGGCCAGCAGGTCGGCACCGCTGCTGGCCTTGAAGCTTTCGCCCGCCACCTGGGCCGGCAGCGCGCCGTGGGCGTAGGCCAGCTTGCCACCTTCCTGCTTGGCCAGGGCCAGCAGCTCCTTCACGTTCTGTGCCTTCACGCTGGGGTGCACGGCCAGCACCATGGGCATGTGGATGGCCATGGTCACGGGCGCGAAGCTGGTCACCGGGTCGTAAGGCAGCTTGGCATAAAGCGAGGGGTTCATGGCCAGCGTGGAGTCGATGGCCACGAACAGCGTGTAACCATCGGGCGCGGCCTTCGCGGCGGCCTCGGCACCAATGAGCGTGTTGCCGCCAGGCTTGTTGTCCACGACCACGGGCTGTTTCCAGCTTTCCGTCAGGCGCGCGGCCACGGCGCGGGCCACGGTGTCGGTGCCACCACCGGGCGGGAAAGGCACGATGATCCGGATGGGTTTGCTGGGGTAGCTGGCTTGCGCCACGGCCGCCAGCGGCAGGCAGGCGGCACACAACATCAGCAACAGGGCGCGTTTGGCTTTCATGGGGTCGCTCCGGGGTCGTGGGGTCACAGGGGTTGTGGTCAGCGCTTGAGCTGGTAGCCGGCCGCCTCGCGGTCCCAGGTCTGGGGTGTCACGCCGCGTTCGCGCAGCTTGAACTTCTGGATCTTGCCGTTTTCGGTGGCGGGCAATTGCGGCAGAAATTCCACGTAGCGTGGCACGGCGAAATAGGACAGGCGCGGTTCGCAGAACTGCATGAGTTCGATCTCGCCCAGTGTGGCGCCTTCGCGCAGCACGATGGTGGTCATGACTTCGTCCTCCGCCATCTCGCTCTTGACCGGGAACACCGCTGCCACCTCCACCGCCGGGTGGCTGAGCAGCACCTGTTCGACCTCGTAGGACGAGATGTTCTCGCCTCGACGGCGGATGGCGTCCTTGAGCCGGTCCATGAAGGTGAAGTAGCCGTCGGCGTCGCGCACCACGCGGTCACCGGTGTGGAACCACAGGTTGCGCCAGGCCTCCACCGTTTTTTCGGGCATGCCGAAGTAGCCGGTGGCAAAGGCGTAGGGCTCGCTGGCGCGCAGCATCAGCTCGCCTGGGGTGCCGGCGGGCACTTCGTTGTCGTCGTCGTCCACCACGCGCGCAT
>DASUIK010000366.1:0-18956 GCA_036279795.1 Burkholderiaceae bacterium
TGGATGATGACCTGGGTGTACTCAATCAGGTCCTTCGACTCCAAGTCCATCTGAAGCAACTGGGCCGCACCGCGGATACCGCCCAGCGGGTTCTTGATCTCGTGCGCCAAGTTGCGGATCAGCTCCTTGTTGGCCTGCGCCTGGTCGATCAAGCGCTCCTCGCGCTCCTGCCGCGCCTGTTGCTCCTGCGGCAGCAGTTCCACCACCACCTCGCCGGCCACGTCGGTCTGCGCCACCACCACGTGCACTGGCAGCACGTCATGCGCCAAGCGCTTGAGGCGGGCGTCGTAGCGCAGGGCCGCAAACTCGTTGCCGCTCGCGCCTGCCAGCGCGTTCTTGAGCAGATGCGGTTCGGTGAAGCAATCGGGAAAGTGGGTGCCAGTGATGCTGCGCCGGGACATGCCCAACGCGTCTTCCAGCGCGGCATTGGCGAACAGCACTTGACCTTGGGCATCCACCACCGCCACCAGAGTGGCCAGGAGGTCCAGCGACTGAAACCGCTGTGCGGCCGAAACCTTCTTCTTTTTCAGTCCGATCATGGAGGCTTCAACCTGCTCGTTTCAACGGGGCGCCGCCGACGCCGGACCCAAACGGGCAAGTTCGCGTTTGATGCCGTCCACATCGCTCTGCGCACGCGCCACACCGGCCTTGAGTTCGGCCACGCGGTCCAGGTACATCTGGTGGTTGCGGAACTCGGGCCCACGCTTCTCGGGCTCGCCGTTGTTGTACTCCTGCTTGAGGCCGCTGAGGCGGCTCTCGGCCTTGCGCAACTCGGTCTCCAGGATGGTGCGGGCGTCGGCGTCGCGTGCCCGCTGGGCCGAGGCATCAACCCGTTCGTTGTCGTTGCGCGCACCGCCCGAGCTGGCGGCAGGTGGGCTGGTGCGTGCGGGGCTGGCGTTGGCAGGCGCGGGCTTGAGGCCCTGGATCACCGTCACGTTGCCGCCCTCCACCAGGCGGCAACCCCGGGCTTTGGCGTCACCCGGGTCATTGGTGTACTCGTTGCCGCAGCGGTAGATGCGGTCTTGTGCCAAGGCAGGCACGGCCACAGCGCCCAGCGCCAGCAGGCACATCAACTGAAAAACAGACACGGAAGCAAAAGGTTTCATCGCGGAATCGAGCATGTCGGCGCTCCAGACTGAAGAGGTGGCCTGCGGGCCAGGCTGGAACTGTGATTTCCAGTATCGCCCAAAAGTGCCCGACCACCGGCCGCCCACAAGCAAAAAGGGACGGCCAAAGCCGTCCCTTCACACGTCGGTTACCTGGCTTACAGGCTGTAGTACATGTCGTACTCGACGGGCGAGACTTCCACGCGCGAACGGGTCACTTCCTGCATCTTCAGCTCGATGTAGGCGTCGATCCAGGCGTCGGTGAACACGCCGCCCTTGGTCAGGAAGGCGCGGTCCTTGTCCAGGTGGGCCAGGGCTTCGTCCAAGCTGGCGCACACGGTGGGGACCAGCTTGTCCTCCTCAGGCGGCAGGTGGTACAGGTCCTTCGAGGCGGCTTCGCCCGGGTGGATCTTGTTCTCCACGCCGTCCAGGCCGGCCATCAACAGCGCGGCAAAACCCAGGTAGGGGTTGCACAGGGGATCGGGGAAGCGGGCTTCCACGCGACGGGCCTTGTCGGACGCGACGTTGGGGATGCGGATCGAGGCCGAGCGGTTCTTGGCCGAGTAGGCCAGCTTCACCGGGGCTTCAAAGTGGGGCACCAGGCGCTTGTAGCTGTTGGTGCCAGGGTTGGTGATGGCGTTCAGAGCGCGTGCGTGCTTGATCACGCCGCCGATGTAGTACAGCGCGAATTCGGACAGGCCGGCGTAGCCGCTGCCAGCAAACAGGTTCTTGCCATCTTTCCAGACCGACTGGTGCACGTGCATGCCTGAGCCGTTGTCGCCGTGGTAGGGCTTGGGCATGAAGGTGGCGGTCTTGCCGTAGGCGTTGGCCACGTTCTGGATCACGTACTTCTGCAGCAGGGTCCAGTCGGCGCGCTCGACCAGGGTCGAGAACTTGGTGCCGATTTCACACTGACCGGCACCGGCCACTTCGTGGTGGTGCACTTCGACCGGGATACCCACGGCTTCCAGGATCTCGCACATTTCGTTGCGCATGTCCATGGTGCTGTCCACCGGGGGCACGGGGAAATAGCCGCCCTTGACGCGCGGACGGTGACCACGGTTGCCACCTTCGAGCTTGGCGCCGCTGTTCCAGGGGGCTTCGTACTCTTCGATCTGATAGAAGCTGTGGCCAGGTTCGTTGCTCCAGCGCACTTCGTCAAACAGGAAGAACTCGGGTTCCGGACCGAAGAAAGCGGTGTCGCCCAGGCCAGAGGCCTTCAGGTAGGCTTCGGCGCGCTTGGCGATGGAACGCGGGTCGCGCTCGTAAGCTTTGCCATCGGTGGGTTCGATCACGTCGCAGACCAGCACCAGTGTGACTTCTTCGACGAAGGGGTCGATGAAGGCGGTGGCGGCATCGGGCATCAACAGCATGTCCGAGGCTTCAATGCCCTTCCAGCCAGCGATGGACGAACCGTCGAAAGCCTGGCCTTGCTCGAACTTGTCTTCTTCGAACTGGGACACGGGAATGGTGATGTGCTGCCACTTGCCACGGGTGTCCGTGAAACGGAAGTCAACGAACTTGACGTCGTTGTCCTTCACCATGCTCATCACATCGGCGACGCTCTTGGCCATCAGAAACTCTCCTGGAACGGGTTGGGTGAAAAAACGATTGCGGGAAAACTAAAGCAGCTTCTATGCCAGCACGCACCGAGGTGGCGCGCAGGGATGGGTGCACAACTCAGTATTGTGCACCCATCACCCAGGCGCACAAAAAGCGCAAACTGATGCGCCACAATGCATTAAATCGGTGCGTCAGTTAGTCAAACAGAATCAACGCACCATTTCAGGGCCAGTTGATGCACCAAAATCGTGAAGCCCGGTTTTGAGCGCGGCATAGGCCGGCACCGTGGCTTGCGCATCGCCCTTGACGCCAAGCTCGATGTGACGACCGTATTCTGGGTGGTCCACACTGGGCAAGCTGAAAACCTTGACGCCGGCGTGCTCGGCCTCGATGCGCTCCATCAGGGGCGTGAGACTGGCCTCCATCGCACCAAAAACGATCACAGAACGCTCCACCCAGGTATGCCGGTGGAACCATGCACGGCAATGGGTGTCGAGCGCCCAAGCCATCATGGGCCAGGCCATGACCGGGAAGCCGGGCAAGAAAAACACCCGTCCGCCGCCCGGACCGGTGCAGTCGAAGCCGGGGATCTTGTTGTACGGGTTGGGCACGATGTCCGCGCCCGCTGGGAACACCCCCATGTTGAGCCGGTGCACGTTGTCGGCGCGTTCTGGCTCGTAAGGCAGGTTCTGCTCGGCCGCGACGTCGCGCATGCGCTCCAGAATGAGTTCGCGCGCCTGCGGGTGCAACACCAAAGGGCGTTCCAAGGCCGCTGCCGCGCATTGGCGCGTGTGGTCGTCGGGCGTCGCACCGATGCCACCGCAGGAAAACACGATGCCGGGCTGGGCAAAGGCATCGCGCAAAGCGGCCGTGATCTGCCGCCGGTCGTCGCCCACGTAGCGCGCCCAACTCAGGCTCAACCCCCGCTCGCCCAGCAGTTCAATGGTTTTGCTCAGGTGTTTGTCCGCGCGTTTACCGGACAGGATTTCATCACCCACGATGATGAGGCCGATGTCGGGCACGGGAGGAAGCTGGTCGGGCATGGACGGGTTCATGGCGAGGGTGACTGAGCGGGGCCTGGCAGGCTCGGCGTGGTGCCCGGCAGGGGTTTGGGCGACACGTCTTCCACGTCCTGCACCTGGGATGCCATGGTCGGGGCGGCGTCTGACACGGTTCTGACCGGTGCGGCGGCGCGCAAGCGCTCCAGCGCCGCCAGCAGGTAATGGGCAAACCACAGCGAAGCAAAGGCGAACACCAAGGTGTAAATCCAGATGGCCAAGGGCACCAGCAGAGGCGCTGCCACGATGAACATCGCGCCCGAGGCCCAGATCAGACTGGGCGCCGCGCCGAGAAAACCGGTCACCACGCCCATCACCAGCAGTGGCGCACGGTGCGATTTGATCAGGCCATGGCGCTCGTCCTTGCTGGCGTGTTCGGCCAGCGCGTCAAAAGCAAACACCCGGTAGGTAAGCCACCCCCAGATGAGCGGTGGCAAGAGCAGCACCAACGGCGGCACCAGCCACAGCGGCATGGTCAGCACCAGCACCAACAGGGCGAGCAAAGTGGAACCAAGCGACCAGAAAATGCTGGCGATCAGGCTGCCACCGCGCTTGCGCTCCAGCGCGGCGAATCGGCGCTGGGCCACCAGCGAAACCATTTGGGGCGTCATGGTCACGGCCACCAGCAGCAACGTGAGGAACACGATGCCGGGTGTGGCCACCACCAGCACCAGCAAAGGCGCGAACACGGTGCGGAAGGCACCTGCTCCCACCTGATCCAACCAGTTCAGGAACACGCCCACCAACTCGTAGTTCTGCAACCAAGACGCCACGGCCGAAACCGCCGGCTCCCAGAAGAAATACCCCAGTGCAAACGACAGCGCCACCATCAAGATGAGTGGCAGCACAGACAACGCGATCACCCGAGGGTGCAGGCAGTAAGCCACCGCGCGCCAGAAAGAATCAAAAATCAAACCCATGGAACAAGCATACCCGCAAGGCCTGAAACCCTGACCACGGTCAGCGCGCCGGGGCTGCAGGCTTCTTGTAGAGAGCGGCTACTTCGTCGGCACTGAGCCAGCGCCAGGCGCCGGGCGCCAGATCGTCTGGCAACACCAAGTCGCCGATGCGCGAACGGTGCAGGCTCTCCACCCGGTTGCCCACCGCCGCCACCATGCGCTTGACCTGGTGGTACTTGCCTTCCGTCAAGGTCAGCCGCAAATGCAATGGGGACACCGCCTCGCAAGCGGCGGCGCGCACCGGTTTGGGGTCGTCGTCCAGCACCACACCGTCCAACAAACGCTGCACCTGCTTGTCATCCAGCGGATGTTTCACACCCACCTCGTACACCTTGGGCACGTGGTGGCGTGGCGAGGTCAGGCGGTGTATGAAGGCGCCATCGTCCGACATCAGCAACAGGCCTGTGGTGTCCTGGTCGAGCCTGCCCACCGCCTGCACCCCAGCCGCAGCTCCGCCGCCCCTGGCACGCAAGGGACCGGGCAACAGGGTGTAGATGCTGGGGTGGTTGCTGGGTTTCTGGGAGCACTCGTGGCCCGCCGGCTTGTGCAGCATGAGGTAGGCGCGTTCGTGGAACACCCAGTCCTGACCCTGCACCACAAAGTGCAACCCATCGGTGTCGAACTCAGCCCAGGGGTCGGTGCACAACGTGCGCTCAGATCCAACCAGCACCTGCCCCTGCTGGACCAGACCGCAGCAGACGCGCCGGGTGCCAAACCCCTGGGAGAACAAGATTTCCTGTAAAGGCAGCATAGGCGGAGGAGCCTTAGGGTCAAAAACAAGGGCGCGAGCATACCGCAGGCCCGGGCTGCCGCCCAGGTGACGCTTCGCACGATGAGGCCGGCCTATCCTGTCCCCTACCTCAACCGCCACATCACGCCTCCATGGACACCCGTCATCTGTTTTCACTCGAAGGCCGCACCGCTCTCATCACAGGCGGCTCGCGCGGCATTGGCCGAATGATCGCCGAAGGTTTTCTGGCCCAGGGGGCCCGCGTTTACATCAGCGCCCGCAAGGCCGAGGCATGTAACGCCACAGCACGCGAGCTTTCGGCGCACGGTCATTGCATCTCGCTGCCGGCCGACGTGTCCACCCCGGCAGGCATCGCGGCCCTGAAACAGGCCTACCTGGCGCACGAGCCTGCGCTGGACATCCTGGTCAACAACGCAGGCGCGGCCTGGGCCGCCCCGTTCGATGACTTCCCCGAGAGCGGTTGGGACAAGGTGGTGGACCTCAACCTGAAAACGCCCTTCTTCCTGACCCAGGCCATGGCCCCTGCCCTGCGTGCCTCGGTGGCCGCCTGTGGGCGCCCGGCCAAGGTCATCCACATCGCCTCCATCGACGGCCTCTCGGTGAACATGCTGGAAACCTACCCCTACGCGGCCAGCAAGGCCGGGCTGATCCACCTAACCAAACGCATGGCGTTGCAGTTGATCCGAGAGCGGATCGTGGTCAGTGCCATCGCCCCCGGCGCCTTCCCAACCGACATGAACCGCGCCGCACGTGATGAAGAGGAAACCACACGCCAACGCATCCCGGCCGGGCGTGTGGGCCAACCCGAAGACCTGGCGGCGGCGGCCATCTACCTGGCCTCGCGGGGCGGCGACTACGTGGTGGGTGAAACGCTGGTGGTGGATGGTGGCGTGACCCACGCTCGCTGAAGCGTCAACCCATCAACCGTTCGCAAGCAGCCAGTCGTGCAGGTCCCGCACCGTGTGCGCCACGAACAACGGGCTGTGCGCATCGAAACCCGCCGGCGAGTGAGCGCCGTAGGACACCCCCACACTGGCGCAACCGGCGTTTTGCGCCATCAGCAAATCGTGGGTGGTGTCGCCGATCATCAGTGTGCGCTCGGGCGGCACGCCCCACACGGCCATGAGCTCCTGCAGCATCATGGGGTGCGGCTTGCCCGCAGTCTCATCAGCGGTACGCGAGTCGTCAAACACCCCCTGCAATGTGACGGTGCGCAAACATTCGTCCAAGCCTCGTCGGCTTTTGCCGGTGGCCACCGCCAGAAAGTGTTGACGCGCCTTGAGCTCGGCCAGCAGGGGCAACACGCCTTCGAACAAACTCAGTTCGTCGGCTCGGCTGGCGTAGTGGTGGCGGTAGCGTGCGCCCAGCTCGGGGTATTTCTCGGGCGGGACATCGGGCGCCGCATGGGCCAGGGCCTGCATCAGGCCCATGCCAATCACGTAACTGGCCTGCTCGCGGCTGGGCTCGCGCCCACCGACGTCGCGCACTGCGGCCTGAATGGACTGGGTGATGATGGCCGTCGAGTCGAACAGGGTGCCGTCCCAGTCGAAGGCGATGAGGTCAAAGCGGCGCATGGACGTACAAGTGGCAAAAAACAGCAGAAAGCACAAGGGGCGCATTGTGCGCCCCTTGTGTGACTTCGTCAGAGATGCGCGTGAAGCGATCAGATCCGGAAGTCTTCGATGTTCTTGCCTGCGGCCAGAATCGCGCGCACCCACTCCGGCTTGCGACCCAGGCCACCTGCCCAGGTTTCGCCGTTGGGACCGCGGTATTTGGCCTCACGGGCTTCCGCTTTGGCCTTGGGCGCTTTGCGACCGGAGGCCGCTGCACCGCCCAGATCGGCCACCGTGATCCCATATTCCTTCATTTTGGCCTTGATATCGGCTATCACCGCTGCCAACTCCTGCTTTCGCACTTGTTCGGCTTGCGCCATCAAAGCCTGAGCCTGGTTCATGAGTTCGGAATAACTGGCCATGGAGTTTCCTCAAAAAGAAATGGATAAAGCGCGGTGGAGTTTACACACGATGGCAGGCATTTTTTCCGGCAACGCCCGTGGCATTGTAAAAATCAGGTGAATTTCGTCCAAGGCTGCAATTCAACGGGCAGCTCTGATTTCAACTCCATCATTTCAGCACTGACGGGATGCGCCAATCCCAGCCGCCAAGCGTGGAGAAACATGCGCTTCAACCCGGCACGCAACATTCTGCGATTCAATTCAAAGTCGCCGTATTTGTCATCGCCCACAATCGGATGCCCTGAATGCGAGAGATGCACCCGAATCTGGTGGGTGCGCCCGGTCTTGATGGTGACCTCGAGCAGGCTGAACACCGTCGCCTCATCGGGCGTACCCGCCAGTGCAGATAGCGCACCAGTTGCGCGAACCTTCACCAGGCTTAACGAACGCTGGCCGTCGGGGTGGTCAGTTGGCACCACCTTGACTCGGCGCTCGCCATCGGCCAACAGGTATTTGTGCAAAGCCAGGTCAATCACCTTGAGACGCTGTGGCCAGGCGCCCTTGACCAATGCGAGGTAAGTCTTTCCCGTTTCGCGCTCACGGAATTGGTTCTGCAGCGATTTCAACGCGCTTTTTTTCTTGGCCACCAACAACACGCCACTGGTTTCCCTGTCCAATCGGTGCACCAATTCGAGCAGGGGGGCCTGGGGACGGGAACGACGCAACTGTTCGATCACACCAAACGACACGCCGCTTCCGCCGTGAACCGCCACGCCGGCCGGTTTGTCAATGGCCATGAACAATCCGTCTTCAAAGAGAACTGGGAATTCCCGCGCCGGCACTGCGGCTTCGGTCTTTTCCTGGGCTTTCTCCGACAAGCGCAAAGGTGGCACGCGGATATCGTCGCCGGCATGAATGCGCGTTTCTGCGCTGGCCCGCCCTTTGTTGACCCGGACTTCGCCGGACCGAATGATGCGGTACACCAGGGTTTTGGGCGCGCCCTTGAGTTCCCGGATCAGGAAATTGTCCAGCCGCTGGCCGGCGGACTCTTCATCGACACGCAAGTGACGAACTTCGGCTGACGCCATGAATGAACCACAATCGCTGCAGGGCGCGAGGTCGGCCCTATAATGGTCCGTTCCCGTCGCGCGTGTGTAAGTGTTTGATTTGCCGCCAGTTTAAGGCAGTCCAACCCGCAAGGCCCGGCCGGAACATGCCGACATCCACCGGCGCACCCCCGAGCAGCGGACGAGTCTGTCCTGTTCCCGGGTGCCAGGCCGGCGGATGAGCCCAGTGTTGAATTGCGAACCCGAAAACGGAATACCCCAATCGACCAGACTGCAGGAGCGGGCTGGTCGAGGACCCAAGTGAACCCAGAGACAACGCAGACGAGTCCGCGTCAACGCCGATGACTGCCCTCTTTGATGTTTCGCCCACCTCCACGCGCCTACGCCCGGTCCGGGTCAGTGTCGCGGCACCTGTGTGCCACCAGCGCCTGACCGTTCCGCGCTCTCCGGCAATTCCCTCCTCGTTCGCAGCAAGCGCTCGGCTCACGGCACTGGCCTGAAAAGCAGGCCACGGAGTGAGCGACCGCCCGCGCCTCAAGGGCTCGGGTGGTCGTGCACGTTGTGCATTGTTTGCAACGAGGAAAACGCACATGAAGCGTATGTTGATCAACGCCACGCAGGCCGAAGAGCGCCGCCTGGCCATCGTGGACGGCCAGAAGCTGCTGGACTACGAAATCGAAATCGAAGGGCGCGAACAGCGCAAGGGCAACATTTACAAGGCAGTCGTCACCCGCGTGGAGCCCTCGCTCGAAGCCTGTTTCGTCGACTACGGCGAAGAGCGCCACGGCTTCCTGCCCTTCAAGGAAATCTCGCGCCAGTACTTCCAGGGCAACACCTCGCCCTCGCAGGCCCGCATCAACGATGTGATCAAGGAAGGCCAGGAGCTGCTGGTACAGGTCGAAAAGGAAGAGCGCGGCAACAAAGGCGCCGCGCTGACCACCTTTGTGAGCCTGGCCGGCCGTTACGTGGTGCTGATGCCCAACAACCCACGCGGCGGTGGCGTGAGCCGGCGCATCGAGGGCGAAGAGCGCCAGGAACTCAAGCAGGCCCTGGACCAGCTCGAATACCCCAACGGCATGAGCATCATCGCGCGCACCGCCGGCATTGGCCGCGAGGCGCCCGAGCTGCAGTGGGACCTGAACTACCTGCTCAAGCTGTGGACCGCCATCGATGGCGCCGCCAAGGCAGGCAAGGGCGCCTTCCTGATCTACCAGGAGTCCAGCCTGGTGATCCGCGCCATCCGCGACTACTTCAACAGCAACATCGGCGAGATCCTGATCGACACCGATGACATCTACGAACAAGCTCACCAGTTCATGAGCCACGTGATGCCCGAGCACGGGCACCGCGTGAAGCGTTACCGCGACGACGCGCCACTGTTCAGCCGCTTCCAGATCGAGCACCAGATTGAAACCGCCTACAGCCGCACCGTGCAGCTGCCCAGCGGCGGCGCCATCGTGATCGACCAGACCGAAGCGCTGGTGGCCGTGGACGTCAACTCGGCACGCGCCATCAAGGGCGGCGACATCGAGGAAACCGCCACCCGCACCAACCTGGAAGCCGCCGACGAAGTGGCCCGCCAGGCCCGTCTGCGCGACCTGGGCGGCCTGATCGTGATCGACTTCATCGACATGGAGGAGAGCAAGAACCGCCGCGAAGTGGAAAACCGCCTGCGCGACGCCCTGCGCCAAGACCGCGCCCGCGTGCAGTTTGGCTCCATCAGCAAGTTTGGCCTGCTCGAAATGAGCCGCCAGCGCTTGAAGCCCATGCTGAGCGAAGGCGCCTCCATCCCCTGCCCGCGCTGCGGCGGCTCCGGCCACATCCGCGACACGGAAAGCTCGGCGCTGCAAATCCTGCGCATCATCCAGGAAGAATCGCTCAAGGACAGCACGGCCGCCGTGTTCGTGCAGGTGCCTGTTGAAGTGGCCAGCTTCCTGCTCAACGAAAAGCGCACCGAGATCACCAAGATCGAACTCAAGCAGCGCATCAACGTGCTGCTGGTGCCCAACAAGTCACTGGACACCCCGCACTACAAGCTCGAGCGCATCAAGCACGACGATCCGCGCCTGGACAACCTCGACGCCAGCTACAAGATGGCCGAGGAAGTGGAGGATGTGACCTCGGTCACGCGCCGCAGCCAGGAGCGCACCAACAAGCAGGAGCCGGTCATCAAGGGCGTGTTGCCCGATGGTCCGGCCCCCGTGGCCGCGCGCGCCGAACCCGCCGAATCAGGTAAAGCCAAGGACATCCAGGTGGCTGCACCTGCGGCGGCCCCTGCGGTGGCTGCCCCAGCGCCCGCCAGCGGCGGTTTCTTTGGCTGGCTCAAGCGCCTTTTGGGAGGTGAGCCCGCCGCAGCGCCCGCACCTGCCCCCGCCAAACCCGCAGCCAACCCAGAAGCCCCTGTGGCCAAGGAAGCCCGTCGAGACGGTGGCCGTGGCGGCCGGAGTGGCCAACGCGAAGGTGGCCGTGACGGTGCCCGTGGTGGCCGTGGCCCACGCCCCGAAGGCAGCGACCGTGGCAACAGCGAAGGCCGCCGCAGCGAAGGTCGCCCCGAAGCCCGCGGTGAGGGCCGTAGCGAGAGCCGTCCCGACAACCGCAGTGAAGAGCGTGGCGGGCGCGGTGGCCGAGGTGGCCGTGGTGGCCAACGCGACAGCCAGCGTGAAGGGCAACGCGAGCAACAAGACCTGAACGCCGTGGCCCAAGTGGCCGCGAGCGACAACATCGCCATCATCGAGGGCGCCGAAGTGGCTGTCAGCGAGGCACCACGCCGTGAACGTGGCGAGCGTGGTGACGGCGCCCGCCGCGAACGGGGTGGTCGCCGCAACGAGCGCCGCCCGGCATCGGACGAGGCCGGCCTCGAGGCACCGGCTGCGGTTGACGAGACCGCGGCACAAGACGGCATCGCTGTGGACGCCGCGCCACAGGATGGCCAAGAGCCGGCACGCAACGGCCAGCGCCGCAGCCGCGACCGCTACGGCCGTGAGCGCCGTGGCCGTGGTGACAACACGGAAACAGCGGCCGGTGAAAACCAGGATGCCACTTCCCAGGCATCGGTGCCCGTCGAAACCGTGGAAACCAGCGACGACGCACCCGTGCGCAGCTACTTCACGCGCACCCAGGACGCGGGCACTGCACCCACGCCCTCGCCCGCCGAACCGGCACCGGCCCCCGAGGTGTTGGAAGTCGCTGCAACGCCCGTGGTTCAGGCCCGCCCCGTCGTGGTCGAACCCGCACCCGCGGCATCGGCCCCCACCGCAACCGGCCTTCCCAAGGTCGTGCCTTTCACGCTGGAAGTGGACGCGCTGGCACACATCGCTCAAGCGTCCGGCCTGTCATGGGTGCACTCGGACCAGGACAAGGTCCAGCAAGCGCAAGCGGCCATTGCCGCCGAACCCAAACCCATCCATGTGCCCCGCGAGCCCAAGCCGGTGGTGGCGCTGGACGAGGGCCCGCTGGTGCTGGTGGAGACCCGCCGCGACCTGCGTAACATGGTTCTGCCGTTCGAGCAACAGCAGGCAGCTGGCCCGAACTGACCCCCATCGAAGGCCGCAAAAAAGCCCACCGGTTTGCCGGTGGGCTTTTTTTATGGGATCACATGAAGAGGCTGCCGGCGGCCTGGGCTGCTGCTGGTCAGCCGCATGCGCCGACAGTCTCAAAGTCCGAGGATCAGAGCGTCACAGAGTCAGGCAATCTGAGCAGCGCGCTTCCATGCGGTTTGAGCCGCAACGTCATCACCGCGCTCCTCGGCCAACTGCGCCAATCCACACCAGGTGTGGCGCAGCAGCTCGGCATCTTGCAAACCCGTGCTGGCTTGCGACAACAGCTGGGCGGCCTTGCCCCAAAGCTGCCGCTGCAGGCAAACGTGGCCGCCGAGATACTGCAGGAAAGGGTCGTTGGGCCACTGTCGCTGCATCTGCTCGATGCGCGCCAACCAGCCGGTATCGGTCACATCCATGCGATGTGCCAGCACCTTCACCAGTCGGACGCGCCAGTGCGCGTCCAATGCAGCGTAACCCGGCCACACGCTCAACACCACGTCACGCGCCAGGCGGGCAGCCTCATCTCTGGCAGCGGAATCGTCCTGCCCCGACGATGCGGCCAAGGCGTGCATGCGCTCGGCAGCTGCCACCGCCAGTTCGGGCATGGCCTGCTCGGCCGGGTCCAGGTGGCGCCAGATTTGCTGCAACTGGGGCACATCGCGCGCGCCCTTGAATGTGTCGAGCACCAGGCCCCGCAGCACGCTGGGGGCCGCCTCGCTGGAGTAAGCACGGTGTTTGGCCAGCACCCGAGCCATCTCCAGCGCGGCAGACGCATCACGCTGCATGCGGGCCACCCGCAGGCGCAAGCGCAAGGCCACGATGCGGCGCGCCGCGCCTTGAGGCAACTCGGCCAGCCACGCGGCAGCGGCGGCGGGATCGCGGTCTTCGACGGCCCAGCGCGCCGCACGCAACAAAGCGCCTTCGCGGGTTTCGTTGCCCTGCCGCACCAGACCAGGTGCAATGGCCAGACGCTGGTGGCGGTCCCGCGTTTCGCGGTTCTGCAAGGCATGGGCGCTTTCGGCCAGCAACAGGTGCGCCAGTGCCGTCAATTGGCCATGTCGGGGCAGGTCGTGGGGCAGTTGCTGCAGGTGGCCCAGGGCCTCTTGCGCGGCGGTCTGGGCGCGCACAAAGCGCCCGGCCAACTGGTTGGACAAGGCGTCCATGACGCCAGACACCGCTGCTCGCTCGAGTTGGCGTGCGCGCCAGCGGCGCGCACGCCCGGGCATGGCCGCCAAGCTGGAAATGCCGCGCCAGCTCAGGTGCAGCAGCACAAACAACGCGACCACGCCGAACAAGACCAGGTTGAACGACAGGTCCACACGGTACGGCGGCCAGAACACCGTCACGCTGGCGTGGTTCTGCCCCACCAGCAAAGCCAAGGCCACGGCCACGGTGGCCCAAGCCAGAAACCAGAACACGTGTCGGAACATCGTGGTGTTCCTCAGCGGCCGCCGGCCGCCGTGGCCAGGGCAGCCAGCGTTTCGGTGGGCCGCGGCAAATCGGTCGAGGTCATTTCCGACTGGACCTGCGCCAACGCCTTGAGCATGTGGCGGGTGGGGGCGGCGTCCTCGTCGAAATAGCGGCGCACCGCCGCCGCGGTGGTGAGCACGTCGGCCTGGGCTTGTGGGATCTGGCGCGCCAGCAAAGCCAGGCGGGCATTGAGCAGTTGCATCTTGAGGTTTTGACGCAGCATGAACGCCTGGTCGGGCGCCAGCAACAAGGCCTCGGGCTGGTCGATGCGACTCACCCGCAGCAGGTCGCGCGCCTCCTCGCGCACTTCTGCCCAGGCGCGCGCCAGCAGCGCATCGGCGCTCTGGCGCACCCGTGCCCACCAACCCTGATCAGCCCCCTCACCCGCCGGGGCATCGGCCGCGAGGCCGGGGGCGGTGGTCCGTGTGGGCACCTGAGGTGCCGTGGGTCGCCCCAGCGCGCCCACAGCATTGGCCAATGGCAGCTCGTCCAGGCCTTTGGCGAGTTCGTCAAGCCGGTTGGCCAGGGCGGGGATATCGGTCAATGTGGTGGCCTTGATGCGCTCAATGTCGCGCGCGATGGCCCGTTGCACCGGATTGAGCCGGGGTTGTGTCGCGCGGCCGATGCGCCCGTCGGCCGATTGCAAAGCCGAAATCAGCAGCTGAGCGCTGCCGGTGAGCTGGGCCTGCTGCTGCGCCAGCTTGAGGGTGGATTCGAGCTCCTGCACCAGGTGGTCATCGCGCGAACGCGAGACACTGACCATCAGCTCTTCGAGCTGGCTGCGCTGCAGGCTGACCTCTGAAAGCCGCACTTCCGCCACGCTCAGGCGCGCCTGCAATTCTTGGAACTGGGACTCGGTTTCGGTGGCGGTGGTGCGTGCGTCCTTGGCGTCGCTGGCGCTGTCGGCGCTCTGACGGGCCAACTCCTTCTGGGTCTGCTCCAGCTTCTGCCACAAGATGCCCGACATCAACAGCGCCACCAGCGCCACCACCAGAGTCAGCATGAGCAGGGCGCCACCGGCGCCCACACCGGCACTGGCACGCGGCACCGTGGGGCGCTCGTCGGCGACCGGGGGGGACGAAGAAGGCAAGTCGGCACTCATGGTGATGCCGATTCTAGGCGCCCCGGGTACCTGGTCAGGCCGCAGACACCGCTTCTACGACGCTTTGCACGGTGGGGCGGACGGTGCGCACGCGGACAAAGCCGGCTTTTTCCAGCGCCAAGGCGATGCGCGGGTGGGTGGCCACGGCCAGCGTGTGCTGCCATTCCTGTGCAGGCAAGAGTGTTTGCAGGTGGCCCACCGCTTCGCCGCTGCTGAACAGCCAGATGCTGCCATCCCCCGCCGCCGCCGCTGCGCGGGTGACCTCTTCCGCACTCCAGGCCGGGCAACGCCGTTCGTACACCGGCAAGGTCACCACCTGGGCACCCACCGCTGCACATTGCTGCAGCAACCACTCGCGCCCAGACGACGCAGCGGCCACGCCCTGGCTGCGCCCGCGCACCAGCAGCACGCGTTTGCCCGGCGCCATTTGGGGTGCGACAACGGCCCACAGCGCCTCGGAATCGAATTGGGGTGCATCAGCCGCCGGCTCGTCGATAAGATGGGCCGGCACGCCGCCGGCACGCAGCGCCTGCGCGGTGCCAGGCCCAGGCGCCCAGCAGCGCAGCCCACTGGGCCACTGCGCCACCACCGCCGGCAGAAAAAATCGCACCGCGTTGCCACTGACCCACATCACGGCATCAAAGCCCGCCAGCGGCGGCGGCACCAAGTCTGGCAGGCCAGCCACCTCGATCAGAGGGAGCAGCAGCGTGGACAACCCATGTTGCTCCAAGGCGGCCTGCCACGGCCCAGCTTCATCGGCCGGGCGGGTGATGACCACGCGTTGGGCCGCCGGCGTCACGACACCGGACACGCCTCAGCCCGCACCACCGGCGCGCAAGGCAGCCGCCACACGGGTGCCCAATGCCTCGGCCGCAGCCAGATCAGCCAGGTCGCTCAACACCAAGCTGTCCTGCGCACGCACCAGCGGCCCGCCCTGCTCTACGTCGCCCCAGGCCGCACGCAAGAACAAGTTGCCGTCGGCCAGGACTGCGTGCGCAGCCAGTGGCATGGAGCAACTGCCGCCCATGGCGCGCGACACCGCGCGTTCGGCCGCCACAGCGGCCCAACTGCGGGCGTGGCACAGCGGCGCCAACGCGGCGCGCAGCTCAGGGCGGCCCGAGCGGATTTCGATGCCCAGCGCACCCTGCCCCGCAGCAGGCAACATGGTTTCGGGTTCAAACACGTGTCGGATGCGATCGCCCAGGCCCAGGCGCTTCAGGCCAGCAGCGGCCAAAACGATGGCGTGGTACTGGCCCTCGTCGAGCTTGCGCAGGCGGGTGTCGAGGTTGCCGCGCAGGGGCTCGATGCGCACATCGCTGCGGACCAGCGCGCGCAAGGCGTCTTGCAGCAGCACTTGGCGGCGCAGGCTGGAGGTGCCCACCACCGCGCCCGGTGGCAATTCGGCCAGGCCGGCGCAATGGGGCGACACCCAGGCGTCGCGTGGGTCTTCGCGCTCCATCACGGCCGCCAGCTCAAAACCAGGCGGCAACTCCATGGGCACGTCCTTGAGCGAATGCACGGCCAGGTCGGCGCGGCCATCGTCCAAAGCGGTTTCCAGTTCTTTGACGAACAAACCCTTGCCCCCCACCTTGCTCAGCGTGCGGTCCAGAATCTGGTCGCCCAGCGTGGTCATGCCCAGCAAGGTCACGCTGTGGCCCTGGGCTTGCAGGCAGGCCTTGACGTGTTCGGCCTGCCACAACGCCAACCGGCTTTCGCGGGTGGCAATGGTCAGGGACAGGGGAGTGGAAACGGGGAAGGAAGCCATGCAAAACGCCAACTTGGCGGTAACTCGGTGGTAACGGGCGGGGTCGAGCGGATGCTAGCATGGCGCCCGCCCGAGCCCACCCTCCCCAACGCCCTGCGACACCATGAAGCCCACCGCCTCACCCGCCCGCCGCCCCGACAAGGACCAACCCCTGCTCGACGACATCCGCCTGCTGGGTCGCATATTGGGCGACGTGATCCGCGAGCAGGAGGGCAAGGCCGCGTTTGAACTCATCGAGCGCATCCGGCAGATGTCGGTGGCCTTTCACCGCGACGCCGACGCCACCGCCCACCAGGCGCTCAAACGCCTGCTCAAAAGCTTGAGCGGCGACCAGGCGGTCAGCGTGATCCGCGCCTTCACCTATTTCAGCCACCTGGTCAACCTGGCCGAAGACCGCCACCACGTGCGCCGCCGCGCCGTGCACGAACGCGCCGGCAGCCACCAGGAAGGCAGCCTGGCCATGACGCTGCAGCGCCTGGCCGCCGCAGGCATTGCCAAGCACACCATCGCGGCCGAACTGGCGCAGTGCCACGTGTCGCCCGTGCTCACCGCCCACCCGACCGAGGTGCAGCGCAAGAGCATCCTCGATGCCGAGCGTGGCATCGCCCAGCTGCTGGCCCAGCGCGAGGAGGCCACGCCGCTGGCGCGCGCCGACATCGAACTGCAAATGCGCGCCCGCGTCGCCCAGCTCTGGCAGACGCGGCTGCTGCGCTTCACCAAGCTCACGGTGAGCGACGAAATCGAGAACGCGCTGAGTTACTACGAAAGCACCTTCTTGCGCCAGATCCCGCGCCTGTACCGCGAGCTGGAGCAGCGCCTGGACGTGCCCACGCCGGTGGCCCCGTTCCTGCGCATGGGCCAGTGGATTGGCGGCGACCGCGATGGCAACCCCTTCGTGACGGCCAGCACGCTGCGCCTGGCCTTGTCGCGCCAGGCCGAGATGGTGCTGCGCCACCACCTTACTGAAGTGCACCTGCTGGGCGGCGAGCTGTCCATGTCGGCCATGCTCACCAGTGTGACGCCCGCGATGGCGGCCTTGGCCGAGCGCTCGCCCGACACCAACGAGCACCGCCAGGACGAGCCCTACCGGCGCGCGCTCACCGGCATCTACGCCCGTCTGGCCGCCACCTTGCGCGAGCTTTCTGGCGGCGAAGCGGCACGCCACGCCGTTGCCCCCCAAAACCCCTACACCAGTGCCGACGAGTTTCTGGCCGACCTGCGCACCATCGACGACTCGCTGTGTGCCCACCACGGCAGCGCGTTGGCCCAGCACCGCCTGCGCCCCTTGATCCGCGCTGTGGAGGTGTTTGGCTTTCACCTCGCCACGGTGGACCTGCGCCAAAGTTCAGACCAGCACGAACTGGTGGTGGCCGAGCTGCTCCAACACGCCCGCCTCTGCGCCGACTACAGCGCGCTGAATGAAAACGAACGCCAGGCCCTGCTGTTGCAATGCCTGCAAGACGCCCGCCCACTGCGTGTGCCCGGAGCCAACTACAGCGCCCATGCTCAAAGCGAGCTGGCCATCTTCGAGGCCGCGCGCGAGGGCCGTGCCCGGTACGGCGCGCAGGCGCTGCGCCACTACATCATCAGCCACACCGAAACCGTGAGCGACCTGCTGGAGGTGTTGCTGCTGCAAAAGGAATGTGGGCTGATGCATGGCCTGCTGGGCGAGGACGCGCGCGCCGACCTCATCGTTGTGCCCCTGTTCGAGACCATCCCCGACCTGGAGCAGAGCGACCACATCATGCGTGACTTCTACGCCCTGCCCGGCGTGTTGGCCATGGTGCAGAACGGCGGGGCACACCAGTACTGCGAACAGGACGTGATGCTGGGCTACTCCGACAGCAACAAGGACGGCGGCATCTTCACCAGCAACTGGTCGTTGTACTGCGCCGAAGTGGCGTTGGTCGCCTTGTTCGACCAACTCGGCACGGCCGACAAACCGATCCGGCTTCGGATGTTCCACGGCCGTGGCGGCACGGTGGGGCGTGGCGGCGGCCCCAGCTACCAGGCCATCCTCGCGCAACCCCCCGGCACCGTGCGTGGGCAAATCCGCCTGACCGAACAGGGCGAGGTGATCGCCTCCAAGTACGCCAACCCCGACATCGGCCGGCGCAACCTGGAAACCCTGGTGGCCGCCACGCTGGAAGCCACGCTGTTGCCGCCCGCCCAGACCGCGCCCAAGACCTTTCTGGAAGCTGCCGCGCAACTGTCCGACACCAGCATGGGTGCCTACCGCGCGCTGGTCTATGGCACGCCCGGGTTCGCCGACTATTTCTTCAGCGCCACGCCCATCCGTGAGATCGCGGAGCTGCAGATTGGCTCGCGTCCGGCCTCACGCAAGGCCACACAGCGCATCGAAGACCTGCGGGCGATTCCGTGGGGCTTCAGCTGGGGCCAGTGCCGCCTCACGCTGCCAGGTTGGTACGGTTTCGGCTCGGCGGTGGAGGCTTTTGTGAAGGCCGGCGGCGCGGGCGACGTGAAAAAGCGCGAGGCCTTGCTGCAGCGCATGTACCGGCAGTGGCCGTTTTTCCGCACCCTGCTGTCCAACATGGACATGGTGTTGGCCAAGAGCGACCTGGCCCTGGCCTCGCGCTACGCCGAGCTGGTGGACAACACGCG
>DASUIK010000367.1:0-4966 GCA_036279795.1 Burkholderiaceae bacterium
GTGACGCCACAGCGCGTGCCGCTTCGGCGATCGCATCGGTCATCGCTTGGGTGGTGTTGGGGTTGATCAGCAGCAGTTTCATGGGTGGGGCTTTTTCCGGCCGGTGGTGGATGACCCGGGTTTTGCACGTGCCGTGCCAGCGCCTGTTTTGGCGGCAGCGGGCCGGCGGGTGCCCTCGGTGTCCAGGATCAGTCGGCCCTGGATGCGGCCCTTCATGCGCTTGACGTTGGCCGCCGCGTCGCGCATGTGTTCGCTCATCAGACGGCGCACCTCGTCGGCGTCACGGGCGCGGGCCGCGTTCAGGATGTCGCGGTGGAAGTCGGCGTTGACTTCGCCAAAGCGCCGGTGCTCTGACAAGGGCGTGCGGTTGCCGTAGACGATCAGCTCGCGAATCATCTCGTTGATGATCTCGCAGGTGAAGCGCAGAAAGGGGTTGGGGCTGGCGGCGGCGAGGATGTCGTGGAAGTGCACGTCTTCTCGCCGTTGGCTCAGCAGGTCTTCCGCGCTTTGTGTGGGGTCGCAGCAGCTGATGCTGTGCTCCAGCGCGTGAAAGTGCTCTTCGGTGAGGTGGGGCACGGCACTGGCGGCCAATTCCGGCTCCAGCATCTGGCGCACGGTGTAAATGTGGTCGATGGTCACGTCCTGGAAGAACAGGTAGTTCTGCATGAACTGCAGCGTGCGGTCCAGCGGCACTTCGGCGATGGTGCCGCCCCCACCGGGACCGGTGGAAATTTTCACCAATCCTTGCACCTCCAGCGACTTCAACGCCTCGCGGATGGTGCCCTTGCTCACCTCGAACTGCTGCTGCAGTTCCGCTTCGCGCGGCAGTTTGTCGCCCGGGTTGAGGTTGCGCTCGGTGATCAGCCGCTTGATTTCCTCGGCCACCAGATCGGACCGTTTGAGTTGTTTGATGCCCCGCTGTTCGGGCATGGAACTGGCCATGTCTGCCTCGACTTTCTTGATTCCCGTGCCGCCATTGTCTGTGCTTCACCGCCTTGGTGCGGTCCGCACCGCAACGGCGTGGCGTTTGCACCAAGCTAGGGTTTGCACTGAAAAGTTCAATCCTATTTATACGTATAAATGCAATAAATGGACCCGTTGACAGCTGGCACGCTGCCTGCTTACGGGTTGGTGCCGAGTGTGTTCCGTGACCCGTTGCCTGCACACGTGCAAGCGTTCCACCCTCCCCACTTCAATGGAGTCTGTTCATGAGCAAGTTGTCTACGTTGCCCCGTTTTGCCCCCAAGGCCTTGCAGCTCGCGCTGGCTGCCGGCGTGTTGTCTCTGGCCACCGCCCAAGGCGCGATGGCGCAGGAAAAGGTGCTGCGCATCGCGATGACCGCGGCCGACATCCCACGCACTCTGGGCCAGCCCGATCAAGGCTTCGAGGGCAACCGGTTCACGGGCATCCCCATGTACGACGCCCTGACCCATTTCGATCTGTCCAAGGCCGATGCGCCCAGCGTGCTGATCCAGGGTCTGGCCACCTCGTGGGCGGTGGACGCCAAGGACAAGACCAAGTGGGTGTTCAAGCTGCGCCCGGGCGTCAAGTTCCATGACGGCTCCGACTTCACTGCCGACGCCGTGGTGTGGAACGTGCAGAAAGTGCTGGACAAGGACGCCGTGCACTTCGATGCCAGCCAGGTGGGTGTGACCGCCTCGCGCATGCCCACGCTGCGCAGTGCCCGCAAGATCGATAACCTCACGGTGGAGCTGACCACCAGCGAGCCCGACGCTTTCCTGCCGCTGAACCTGACCAACCTGTTCATCGCCTCGCCCGCCCATTGGCAGAAGAAGTTCGAGGCCGCCGCCGGCGCCACCCCCGCCGACAAGGCCAAGAACGCCTGGACCGCCTTTGCCGCCGACGCCTCGGGCACGGGCCCGTTCAAGATGGCGCGTTTTGTGCCGCGCGAGCGCCTGGAACTGGTGGCCAACAAAACCTACTGGGATGCCAAGCGCACCCCCAAGGTGGACCGCGTGGTGCTGGTGCCGATGCCTGAGGCCAACGCGCGCACCGCCGCCCTGCTGTCGGGCCAGGTGGACTGGATCGAGGCGCCCGCGCCCGATGCCATGCCACAGATCACCCAGCGCGGTTTCAAGATCTACAGCAACGCCCAACCGCACGTGTGGCCGTGGCAGCTGTCGTTTGCCGAGGGCTCGCCCTGGCTGGACAAACGCGTGCGCCAGGCCGCCAACCTGTGTGTGGACCGCGAGGGCCTGAAAACCATGCTGGGCGGCATGATGGCCGTGCCCAAGGGCACCGTGCCCCCGGGCCACCCGTGGTGGGGCAACCCCAAGTTCGACATCAAATACGACGTGAAGGCCGCGCAGGCCCTCATGACACAAGCCGGCTTCTCGGCCGCGAAGCCGGTCAAGGTCAAGGTGCAGATCTCTGCCTCTGGATCGGGCCAGATGCAGCCGCTGCCCATGAACGAGTTTGTGCAGCAGTCGCTCAAGCAGTGCTTCTTCGACGTCGAGTTCGACGTCATCGAGTGGAACACCCTGTTCACCAACTGGCGCCGTGGTGCCAAGGACCCGACCGCCAACGGCGCGCACGCCATCAACGTGAGCTACGCGGCCATGGACCCGTTCTTCGGTCTCGTGCGTTTCACCAGCACCAAGACCTTCCCGCCCGTGTCCAACAACTGGGGCCACTTCGGCAACGCCGAGTTCGACAAGCTCATTGCCGACGCGCGCAACAACTTCGACGACAAGGCGCGTGACGAGGCCCTGGCCAGGCTGCACGCCCGCATCGTGGAAGAGGCGCCGTTTGTGTGGATCGCGCACGATGTGGGGCCGCGCGCCATGAGCGCCAAGGTCAAGGGCGTGGTGCAGCCGCGCAGCTGGTTCATCGACCTCGCACCCGTCTCCATCGACTGAGCCTGGCCTCGACCTTGCTTGAGTGCGGCGTCCCGGGCATGGGGCGCCGCCCGCCTGGTGTTTGTCTGAATCTGGAGCCGATCCATGCTTGGATTTTTGTTGCGCCGCCTGGTCTATACCCTGCCCATCATGCTGGGCGTGGCCCTGGTGTGTTTTGCCCTGGTGCACCTCTCGCCTGGCGATCCGCTGGTGTCCATCTTGCCGCCCGATGCGTCGCAGGAGTTGCAGGCCCAGCTCATCGAGCTCTACGGGTTCAACCGCTCTTACCCCGAACAGTTCGCCAGCTGGGTGTGGCGCGCGTTGCACGGTGACCTGGGCACCTCCATCGCCTCAGGGCGTGCGGTGGCCGAGGAGGTGTTGCGTGCCGTCGGCAACACCTTGCGCCTCGCGGTGCTGGCCACACTCATCGGCTTCGTCATGGGTTGTCTGTTCGGTTTTGTGGCGGGCTATTTCCAGAACTCTTGGCTCGACAAGGCCGCCTCGCTGACCTCCGTGCTGGGCGTGAGCGTGCCGCACTACTGGCTGGGCATGGTGCTGGTCATCGTGTTTTCGTCCATCCTCATGTGGCTGCCGCCGGGCGGCGCCGGACCGGGTGGTTCGGGCGACTGGACATGGGACTGGGAACACGTCAAACACATGATCCTGCCGGCGGTGACCATGAGCGTGATCCCCATGGGCATCATCGCGCGCACGGTGCGGGCTCTGGTGGCCGAGATCCTGGCGCAGGAGTTCATCGTGGGCCTGCGCGCCAAGGGGCTTACCGATCTGGGCGTGTTCCAACACGTGGTCAAAAACGCCGCACCCACCGCGCTGGCGGTGATGGGCCTGCAGCTGGGCTACCTGCTGGGTGGCTCCATCCTGATCGAGACCGTTTTTTCGTGGCCGGGCACGGGGTTCCTGCTCAACTCCGCCATCTTCCAGCGCGACCTGCCTCTGCTGCAAGGAACCATCCTGGTGCTGGCCATGTTCTTCGTGTTGCTCAACCTCGTCGTGGACGTGATCCAGACCCTGCTCGACCCGCGCATCGCCCGCGCCTGACCCCTCACCTGGAAAGACAGACATGATGCAAATTGCCGTCGATGCCAGCAAGGTGCCGGCCGTGGCCTTTGAACGTTCGCCTGGCTACTGGCAGACCGTGGGCCGACGTTTTCTCAAGGACAAGGTGGCGGTGGGTGCCGCCTTGGTGGTGTTGTTGCTGCTGGTGCTGGCCGTGGCCGGCTCGCTCTTGGCCCCCAACGACCCCTACGCCTCGTCCATGCTCAAACGCCTCAAGCCCATTGGGTTTGCTGGCCACCTGCTGGGCACCGACGAGTTGGGCCGCGACATGCTCTCGCGCCTGATGGTGGGTGCGCGCCTGTCGCTGTTCATGGGCATCACACCCGTCATCTGCGCCTTTGTGCTGGGCTCGCTCATCGGCATCACCGCCGGTTACGCGGGCGGGCGCGTCAACAGCGTGATGATGCGCACCATCGACGTGTTCTACGCCTTTCCCTCGGTGCTGCTGGCGATTGCGCTGTCGGGCGCTTTGGGGGCGGGTATCACCAACTCGCTGATCTCGCTGACCATCGTGTTCATCCCGCCCATCGCGAGGGTGGCCGAAAGCGTGACGACACAAATCCGTGGGCGCGACTTCGTGGACGCCGCGCGCGCTTCCGGCGCCAACGCTTTCACCATCGTGCGCGTGCATGTGCTGGGCAACGTGCTGGGGCCCATCTTCGTGTACGCCACCAGCCTGATTGCGGTCAGCATGATCCTGGCCTCGGGCCTGAGCTTTCTGGGCCTGGGCGTCAAGCCGCCCGAGCCAGAGTGGGGTCTGATGCTCAACACCCTGCGCACCGCCATCTACGTGCAGCCCTGGGTGGCCGCCTTGCCGGGCGCCATGATCTTCATCACCTCCATCACCTTCAACCTCTTGGCCGACGGTTTGCGCACAGCCATGGAAATCAAACAGTGAGGGCCACCACCATGCCTTTGACCAATGTGGATGTGGGCGGCCCCAAACAGCCCTTGCTCAGCGTGCGCGGCCTGACCAAACACTTCCCGCTTAAAAAGGACGTGCTGGGCCGTGGCGGCGGCGTGGTGCGCGC
>DASUIK010000368.1:0-8108 GCA_036279795.1 Burkholderiaceae bacterium
GAGCGCAAGCGCGCACGTGAGATGGCCGCGGCCATGAAGACCTGATTTCGCTAACGTCAATACCCACTAGGAGAAGCCGATGAAAATGAACAAAAAGGCCTTGCTGATCGCCATGGCCGCCGCCATGCCCTGGCTGGGCGCACACGCGCAGAGCAACGCCGAACTGCTGCAGCAGATCCAGGCACTCCAGTCCCAACTCAAGGCGCTGCAAGCCAAGGTGGAGCAAGTCCAGCAATCGGCCGTGGCCGACTCGCAGGCCGTCACCCGCATCCAGCAGCAGCTGGACGTGGCTGACGACAACGCGGTGCTCAGTGGCATGAAGGGCTTGAGCGTCAAGGCCGTGGTGGACCCCACCTTCATCCACACCCAGCGCGCACGTGAGTCCGACTTCGTGCTGATGCGCGACAACGACCGCTTCAACTTCTTCGACTCTGCCTTCGGTCAGGCCATGATCGAGTTCGGCAAGGAGACCGAAGAAGGCACGCAGTGGAAGCTGCGCCTCACGCCCAAGAGCTCGGCCGGTCTGGTGCACGAAGCCTCGGTGTCGGTGCCCCTGCAAGCCAACGGCAAGACCCGCCTGTACGGCGGCCTGATCCCCGATTTCAGCGGCTACGAAGCCACCTTCGCCCACGAGAACCCCCTGGTCACGCACAACCTGCTGTTCGATTTCTCCGCTGCCACCAACTACACCGGCGCCGGCATGTCCTACGAAATCGACAAGATGACCGCCAAGTGGATGGTGGGCAACGTCGATGGCAAACGCGGCAAGGCGCCCGGCTTTGCCTACCGGGCCGACTGGGAGCTGAGCGAATTCGCGGGCGTGGGCTTCTCGGGCGTGCACGCCAAGGACGGCCGCGACAATGGCAACAACCGCTTCGACCTGCTGGAAGTGGATGCCTTCCATGAGCGTGGCGACTGGTTGTACCGCGGCCAGATCAGCTACGGCCGCTACAAGAACGGTGCCTCTAACGGCGATGCCAAGTGGTGGGGCTTGTCCGGCCTGGCTGGCTACAAGATCACGCCGCGCCTGCAAGCCCTGGTGCGCCTGGACTACCTGAACAACCGCAAGAATGGCGGCGGCGTCTACGGCGCTTCGCTGGAAGACAACGGCAACGGCACCTTCGTCGACGGCATCAACGGCTTTGGCCCGAGCATCGACAACGGCACCGGCCTCGCGGTGGACCCCAGCCGTGGCGTCAACCGCTACGCCCTGGCCACTGGCCTGAACTACCTCCTCAACGACAACACGTCGCTGAAGTTCGAAGTCCGCTTTGACCGCGCCAACGGCAACGTGTTCCTCGACAGCAAGACCGGCCTGTACAAGAAGAGCAACGTGCTGTTCGGCGGCGCCATCGTGTTCCACTTCTGATCGGATGAGACCACCCCGTTGCTTGCCCGCTGCGCGTGGCCGCATCCCCCTCAAGGGGCAACACCAGCCGTCCGGCAAAGCCGGCCCGGCGGTGTCCCCTGGATGGAGGCGCTCGGTCTTCGGGGCGGACAAGGTGCCAACACGATGAGACGCTGAAACCCATCAGAACCACAACGGGGCGGCCTTGGTCGCCCCGTTGGTTTTTCGGGCGGCGCGAGGTGCCATTTGGGGACCGCCCCAAGCGTCCACTTGCCCACCCGACTTGACCCCCGAGACCCTATCCCAGAGACTTCCGCGATGACTTCCCAGCTCACTGACCAGACCATCACCTTCGACGGCCGCGCTTTCATCAACGGCGAGCGTGTGGCCGCCCGCAGCGGCGCCGCCTTCGACTGCCTGTCGCCGGTGGACGGCCGCTTGCTGACCCAGGTGGCCCGTTGCACCGAGGCCGACGTCGATGCCGCCGTGGCCGCCGCGCGCACCGCCTTCGAAGACCGCCGCTGGGCCGGTCTGTCGCCCGCGCAACGCAAGCGCGCCATGATCAAGTTCGCCGACCTGCTGCTGGCCCATGCCGATGAACTGGCGCTGACCGAAACCCTGGACATGGGAAAGCCCGTGAAATACGCCAAGGGCGTGGACGTGAACAGCGCGGCCAACTGCATCCGCTGGTACGGCGAGGCGGTGGACAAGGTGTACGACGAGATCGCGCCCACGCCCGCCACCGGTCTGGCCCTCATCACCCGCGAGCCGGTGGGTGTGGTGGGCATCATCGTGCCCTGGAACTACCCCATGATCATGGCCGCGTGGAAGATCGCGCCGGCCCTGGCGGCGGGCAACTCGGTGGTGCTCAAGCCCAGCGAAAAATCGCCCCTCACCGCGCTGCGCCTGGCCGAGCTGGCGCTGGCCGCCGGCATCCCGCCTGGCGTGTTCAACGTGGTGCCTGGCTTTGGTCCCGAGGCCGGCAGCCCGCTGGCCTTGCACATGGACGTGGACTGCATCGCCTTCACCGGCAGCACCCGCGTGGGCAAACAAATCCACGTGATGGCCGGGCAAAGCAACCTCAAGCGCGCCTGGACCGAACTGGGTGGCAAGTCGCCCAACATCGTGTTCGCCGATTGTCCCAACCTCGACCGAGCGGTCGAAGCTGCGGTGGGCAGCATCTTTTTCAACCAGGGTGAAAGCTGCAACGCGCCCTCGCGCCTGTTCGTGGAAGACAGCATCCGCGAGCGCTTCCTGGAAAAGGCCTTGGCGCTGGTGCCGCAGTACGAGCCGGGCAACCCGCTGGACAAAGCCACCGTCATGGGCGCCGTGGTGGACCAGACGCAACTCAACACCGTGATGCGTTACATCGAGGCGGGCAAAAGCGAAGGCGCGGCGCTGCTCACTGGCGGCACCACCGCCGAGCCGGTGCGGGGTGGCTGCTACGTGCGCCCCACCATTTTTGCCGGCGTGAAGAACGACATGACCATCGCCCGCGAAGAGATTTTCGGCCCCGTGCTCAGCGTGCTGGGCTTCAGCGATGTGGCCGACGTGGTGCACCAGGCCAACCAGACCATCTATGGCCTGCAGGCGGGCGTCTGGACGCGTGACATCAACAAGGCCCATGGCGTGGCCCGCGCGCTGCGTGCCGGCACGGTGCACGTCAACCAGTACGATGAGGACGACATCACCGTGCCGTTTGGGGGCTTCAAACAGAGTGGCGTGGGCCGCGACAAATCGCTGCACGCCTTCGACAAGTACACCGAAACCAAGACGACCTGGATTCGCATCGACAGCCCGGTCTGATCAGGCCCTGACGGAGGAGCCCCGATGAACGCCGCCACCCCGCTCCCGGCCGGGCACCCCCGCCCCCATGCCGGCCGCTGACGCCAAGGTCACGCAAGCGCTGCGGCGTGGCGTCGCGGGCCTCAGCGATGAGCTGCGGCTGACGCTGCTGCTGTTCCTCTTTTCGTTCTTCATTTCGGGCGTGCCCAGGGTCTACACACAGACCGCTGCGCACGCCCTGTTCATTGAAACCTACGGCGCGGCCGCCCTGCCCTGGGCCTACCTGGCCGAAGCCTTGTGTGTGCCGCTGGCCGGCTACCTCTACCTGCAGGCCGAGCGTCACCTCGTGCTGGGCCGGCTCATGGTGGCCACGCTGGGCACACAAATCGTGGCCCTGGTGGCCTTTCACCAAGGGGTGGGGGCAGGCATCCCGCTGGTGGCTGGCGCCAGCATCGTGTATTTCGAAATCGAGTTCGTGTTGTCCTCGCTGCTGCTGTGGGGGCTGGCCAACCAGCTCATGACGCTGCGCCAGGGCAAACGCCTGTTCGGTTTTGTGAGTGCGGGAGAGCCGGCGGCCATCATCGTCTGTGGGCTCAGCACGCCTTGGCTGCTGCGCTGGCTGTCGCCCGCCGATCTGTTCCTGTTGTCCGCGTTGGGGGCGGCCGTGGGCATCTGGCTGGTGCTGCACATCCTGGGCCACCACGCGCCGCTGGCCCCGCCACAAGAGGCGCAGGCCGACGCGGCCACCGCGCCTGCGGGCCGCCCCTGGTGGCAAGACCCGTACGTGCGTGTGCTGGTGGTGCTGGTGCTCGTGGGGCAGATGGCCTACTTTTTTGTCGACAACGCGTTTTACGTCGAACTCGGCAAACGCTTCCCCGACGAGCACGCCATGGCGTCCTTCCTGGGGCTGTATTCGGCGGTCATGGGTGCCGTCAGCCTGGTCTGCAGCGTGCTGCTCGCGCCTTGGCTGCTGCGGCGCTTTGGGGTGCGCGGCGGCCTGCTCACTCTGCCCGTGTTGCTGCTGCTGGGGGCGCTGGCCACCGTGCTGATGGGCGGGCTGGGTGGGCCGGCCGACGTGTTGTTCTGGCTGGTCGTGGGCAACAAGGTGATCGACCAATCCTTCCGCTACACACTGGACAAAACCACCTTCGTGACCTTGTTCCAGCCCCTGCCCGCACGGCAGCGCCTGCGGGTGCAGGCCGGGCTGGAGGGCATGGTCGAGCCGCTGTCCGGTGGTTTGGCGGGGCTGCTGCTGTTCGCACTTATCCAGGGCCTGGGTTTTGGTGCCGTGGGCATCACCGCCGTCATCCTGGCGGTGACGTGTGTCTGGGCCGGGCTGGTGGCGGTGCAGTACCGGGGTTACCTGAGCAGCTTGCGCGCCGCGTTGGCGGGGCGGCGGATGTCGTCAGAACGGCTCTCGCTCAACGACGCCCAGTCGCGTCAGCTGTTGCGCCAGGGCTTGCGCAGCGCCCGCGCGGGTGAGGTGCTCTACAGCCTGTCCTTGCTGGACGGCATCGACGAGGGGCTGACCGAGGCCGAGGTGGCCAGCCTCTTGCAGCACACCGCGCCCGAGGTGCGGCGGGCGTTGGCCTCCCGCATCGAGGACGGGCGCACCGCCGTGCCGCCCCAGCTGTTGCGCCAAGCCTTGGCGGCAGAGGCCGATGCCAGCGTGCGCAGCGCCTGGGTGCAGGCCCTCGCGGCTTTGGGCGATGACCAATGGACCGAGGTGGCCGCCTGGCTGGACCACCCAGACGAAGCCCTGGCGCTGGGCGCCCGCGTGGGGCTGATTCGCCACGGCGGCGTGGAAGGGGTGCTGCTGGCCGGCCCTCACCTGCTGGCCGACCAGCAGTCGCCCGACGCCAACCGGCGCCGCCGCGCGGCCCAGGTGATGGAGTGGGTGGGCTCGGCGCAGTTCTACCGCCCCTTGCTGGTGCTGATGGCCGATGCCGACCCTGCGGTGGCCACCGCCGCGCTGCAGGCGGCGGGCGTGGTGGGGGCGCCCAAGCTCTGGCCGGCCATGGTGGAGGCATTGGACCGCCCGGGCCTGCAACGCGCGGCTGTGGCCGCGCTGGCGCGTGTGGGCGAAGCGGTGTTGCCCACGCTGGATGCCCTGCGCCAACGCCCAGGCGTGGGAGTTTCGACGCGCCAGGCCCTGGTGGACACGCACCGCCGCCTGCCTGGGCCAGCGGGCGATGCACGCCTGGTGATCCAGTTGGACGACCCGTCGCGCGCCGTGTCCCAACGCGCGTTGCGTGCCCTCTGGCAGCGTCGGCACCGGTTGCCGCCCGAGGAGGCGCAAGCGCACAGCGGGCGTGTGCTCGACGAGGTGGCGCATGCCGCTGCGGCGCTGGGTGCCTGGCGCCGGCTCGAGTCCGCCAACCCGCAGACCGTCGCGCCGTTGCGCCGTGTGCTGGCCGAGGATGTGGCGTCGTCGGTGGAGACCTGTTTTTATTGGCTGGGCCTCTTGACGCACAGCTTCGACGTGCACGAGGCTTTGGCGCATTACGAAAGGGGCGACGCGTCGCAGCGCGCCTACGTCATCGAGATGCTGGACAACACGCTGCCCGCAGCGCTCAAGCACCGCTTGCTGGCTCTGCTGGAGCCCGAGGGCATGGCCGAGCGCGCAGCCCGCCTGGGGCCCGAGGTGTTGCCATCCAACGAGGCGCTCGCGCCCCTGTTGTGGTCGCTGGCCGCCGAGCCGCTTTTGTCGCCTTTCGCGCGCGCTGCGGCCGCCTACCTGGGCGGGCGCGAGGGCGGCCCAGCTGCCGTGGTGCAGGTGCCTCAGGCCGACGACAGCCTGATGCCCGACATCCTGGCCTGGGTGGCCAAGGCCTGCCCACCTATTGGAGAAAGACCCGCCATGTTGACGATCGAAAAAATGCTGGTGCTGCGCAGCGTCTCCTTGTTCGCTGGCGTGCGCGAGGCCTTCTTGGTGGGGGTGGCCGCCTCGGCCACCGAGGTCCACCTGCGCGCGGGCGAGGTGTTGTTTGAGGAGGGCGAGCTGGGCACGTCGCTGTACGTCATTGCCAGCGGCGAGCTGGAGGTGGTGGTGGGCGGCCAGCGGGTGGCCCTGATGGGCGAGCGCGACGTGGTGGGTGAAATGGCCGCGCTGGACCCCGAGCCGCGCTCAGCGCAGGTACGTGCCACCCAGGATGCGCTGCTGCTGCGCTTGACCGACCAAGACCTGGACCTGTTGATGAGCGAAGACGCCGAGGTGGCGCGCGCCATCATCCAGACCCTGTGCCGGCGTTTGCGCAACGCGCGGGCCGCCTAGCCCCCTGCCTTCAGGGTCGCTCCAACCTCAGCACCTGGCTGGTTGGCACGCCGGGCAGCGCGTCCCAGTGCGCCGCCAGCAGCCACCGGTCAGGGGTGCTGGCCGCCTGGGCCAGTGCCGCGCCCAGGTAGCGTATGGACGCCGTGTCCAGCGCGGCGAAGATCTCGTCCATCAGCGTCAGCGGCGCACCCGAGGCCAGTGCCGCCGTCAACCAAGTTTTGCGGCGCCCGCCGGTAGACAGTGCGAACATGGGTTTGTGCAAGTGTTCGCGCAGCGAAAGTCCATCGATGTGGGCTTGCGCCGCAGCTTCGTCCCACCTCGGCCAACGCGAGGTCTGTGCGGCCAGGTAGGCACTTGCGGTGGTGTCGTCAGGCGCTGCGCGCGGGTCTTGCCAGAACACGTGTTCGGGACGCAGGGGTGCGTTGCCCAGCGTGATCCGACCTCGCCCTTGAAGTTCGCCCGCGAGCAGGCGCAGCAGCGTCGTCTTGCCGCAGCTTTCGTCCCCGCACACCACCGTGAGGCCGGGGGCCAACTGGGTAGACCACGCCTTGAACACCACGACATCGGGTGGGTAGGCGAAGTGCAGGTCGGTGATCTGCAAGAGCGGTGTGGTGCTGTTCATCGTGAGGGGGTGTGCTGAAATGGGGCCGCTGAGTTGCCAGGAGACCTGAATGACCGTGGATTTTCGCCCGCCCGAAGAACGGGGGGAGTCGGCCGAACCCCGCGAAGTGGTCACGCGGCGGGGGCGCCAGTTGGTGCAGGTGGTCCTGGGCGCTGCGGCCACCGTCATGCTGGTGGCTGGGGTGGCCATCTGGCTCACCGCCCCGAGCTTTCTCTCACCCGAGGCCGTGCCCTGGGTGGCCATGGCCCTGGTGCTGGCCGGTGTGGGCGATGCCCTTCTGGCGTGGGGGCTGGGGCGCTGGCAGGCCCAGCGCCGGCAGCCATGATCACCTGGCTGTCGCGCACACGACAAGCGTGCCAGGCTCTTCGCGTTTTTCCTATCGCGGCCCGTGTGGCGGCGTTGGAAGATGCCCACTTGTTTCATTTCCGTCGCACACACAAGGAGACCGCACGTGAAATTCCGTTTGAACCTGGCCGCCCTGGCCACCGCCCTGTTGCTGGCCGCTTGCGGCGGCGGCGACCCCGCCATCACCTCCGTCAAGGTCATGGGTGACAGCCTGGCCGACAGCGGCACCTTTGGCCTCAAGTTCACCGTGCAGGGCAGCGCGGCCACCGGGGCAGGTTCCACCCCCATCTGGCCCGAGCTGGTGGCCAGCGACGTGTCGGACGCCGAGACGCTGTGCGCCTACAACCGCGTGAACCTGCTCACCCAGGCGGTCACCACCCAGGCAGGCTGCACCAACTACGCCGTGGGCGGGGGGCGCATCAACAACGTCTCCAGCGCGCAAGACCCGCGCTCCATCACCTTGCAACTGCAGCAGGCAGCGCAGGTGCACGGCAGCTACAAGAGCACCGATCTGCTGCTGGTGGACGGCGGCGGCAACGACGCCGCCGACCTGGCAGGTGCCTACCTGGGCGCCACCACCGAGGCGGGGGTCGCCACCTACCGCGCGCTGCTCTTGTCCCTGCTGCCCGCCACCACCGTGGACGCGTTGTTTGGTCAGGTCAATGGCCCCGCGCTGGCCGGAGGTGCCTACATGCAGGCCTTGGCCGACAAGTTCCACGACGCCATCAAGGCCT
>DASUIK010000369.1:0-5418 GCA_036279795.1 Burkholderiaceae bacterium
GGGTCGAACTTGAACTCGAACAGGCCACGCAGCGTCAGGTGGCGGCGGGTCTGGTCGTTGATGATCTGGGCGTACTCCTTGTACGTGTTCCAGTTGTTGGCACGCGTGCTGTGCTGCAGCTTGGCGATGGCGTCGGGCGTCCACATGTGCTCTTCGCCACGGGCACGCCAGGCGTATTCGCCACCGGCGTCCAACATGGTGGCCAGCACCGGGTCGTCGCCGAAGGCAGCTTTGTGTGTGCGGATGGCCTCTTCAGCGATCTCGAACACGCCAATGCCTTGCACGCGGCTGGGCGTGCCGGTGAAGTACTTGTCGATCACCTGGCTGTTCAGACCGATGCACTCGAACAACTGCGCGCCGCAGTAGCTCATGTAGGTGCTCACGCCCATCTTGGACATGATCTTGGACAGGCCCTTGCCGATGGCCTTGACGTAGTTGTAGATGGCCTTCTCGGCCGACAAATCGGCGCCCAGGTCCTTGTGCAGGGCGGCCAGCGTTTCCATGGCCAGGTAGGGGTGCACGGCTTCGGCGCCGTAACCCGCCAACACGGCGAAGTGGTGCACTTCGCGGGCGGAGCCGGTCTCCACCACCAGGCCGGCGGTGGTGCGCAGGCCTTCACGCACCAGGTGCTGGTGGATGGCCGACAGCGCCAGCAGCGCGGGGATGGCCACCTGCTCGGCGCTCACGGCGCGGTCGCTGATGATGAGGATGTTGCTGCCGCTCTTGATGGCGTCCACGGCTTCGGCGCACAGCGAGGCCAGCTTGGCTTCCACACCCTCGTGGCCCCAGGCCAGCGGGTAGGTGATGTCCAGCGTGTGGCTGCGGAACTTGCCCTGCGTGGTCTGCTCGATGGCGCGCAGCTTGGCCATGTCGGTGAAGTCCAGCACTGGCTGGCTCACTTCCAGGCGCAGCGGCGGGTTCACCTGGTTGATGTCCAGCAGGTTGGGCTTGGGGCCGATGAAGGACACCAGCGACATCACGATCGCCTCGCGGATCGGGTCGATCGGCGGGTTCGTCACCTGGGCGAACAGCTGCTTGAAGTAGGTGTAGAGCACCTTGTTCTTGCCAGAGAGCACTGCCAGCGGGCTGTCGTTGCCCATGGAGCCGATGGCCTCTTCGCCGGCCAGCGCCATGGGCGCCAGCAGGAACTTGATGTCTTCCTGGGTGTAGCCAAAGGCCTGTTGGCGATCGAGCAGGTTGCTGGAGACGGGCTCGATGCTCGCCACCGAGGACTCATCCATCAGCACCTTGCCGGTGCTGTCGGCCTCGCCCGCCACCGGCTGCTCGACATCGTCGAGGCGGATGCGCAGGTTCTCGATCCACTGCTTGTAGGGCTTGCTGTTGGCGAGGTTTGCTTTCAGCTCCTCGTCGTTGATCATGCGGCCCTGTTCCAGGTCGATCAGGAACATCTTGCCGGGCTGCAGGCGCCACTTGCTGACGATCTTGTTCTCGGGGATGGGCAGCACGCCCGACTCCGAGCCCATGACGACGAAGTCGTCGTCGGTGATGCAGTAGCGCGAGGGGCGCAGGCCGTTGCGGTCCAGCGTAGCGCCGATCTGGCGGCCGTCGGTGAACACGATGGAGGCCGGGCCGTCCCAGGGCTCCAGCATGGCGGCGTGGTACTCGTAGAAGGCCTTGCGGCGCTCGTCCATGGTGGTGTGCTGTTCCCAGGGTTCGGGAATCATCATCATCACGGCCTGGCTGATGGGGTAGCCCGCCATCGTCAGCAGTTCGAGGCAGTTGTCGAAGGTGGCGGTGTCGGATTGGCCGGCGAAGCTGATCGGGTAGAGCTTCTGCAGGTCGTTGCCCAGCACGGGCGAGGACATCACGCCTTCGCGGGCGCGCATCCAGTTGTAGTTTCCTTTGACGGTGTTGATCTCACCGTTGTGCGCCACGTAGCGGTACGGGTGGGCCAGCGGCCACTCGGGGAAAGTGTTGGTGGAGAAGCGCTGGTGCACCAGGCCCAGGGCCGAGACGCAACGCGGGTCCTGCAGGTCGAGGAAGTATTCGCCCACCTGGTTGGCCAGCAGCAAACCCTTGTAGACCACGGTGCGGCTGCTCATGCTGGGCACGTAATACTCTTTGCTGTGCGTGAGCTTGAGTGCCTGGATGTGGGCGCTGGCGGTCTTGCGGATCACGTACAGCTTGCGCTCCAGCGCGTCCTGCACGATGACGTCGTTGCCACGGCCGATGAAGACCTGGCACATGATGGGTTCTTTTTCGCGCACGGTGGGCGACATGGGCATGTCGCGGTTCACCGGCACTTCGCGCCAGCCCAGCAGCACCTGGCCCTCGGCCTTGATCGCGCGTTCCATTTCCTGCACGCAGGCCAGGCGCGAAGCGTGTTCCTTGGGCAGGAAGATCATGCCCACACCGTACTCGCCCACCGGCGGCAGCGTCACGCCCTGCTTGGCCATTTCCTCGCGGTACAGCGCGTCGGGCAGCTGAATGAGGATGCCGGCACCGTCTCCCATCAGCGCGTCCGCGCCAACGGCACCCCGGTGATCCAGGTTTTCCAGGATCTTGAGGGCCTGGCTCACGATCTCGTGGCTCTTGGCGCCCTTGATGTGGGCCACGAAGCCGACGCCGCAGGCATCGTGTTCGTTGGCGCCGGAATACAGGCCTTGTTCTTGCAGATGGGTGATCTCGGCAGCCGTGGTCATGGCGCACTCCTGTGAATTTCGCGGGATGTGAAGCATAGTGCAGTGCAACAAGGATGCCAAGCACTTTAATTGGGGTCGGATTCTTATTTATTGAAAACGAAAAACAAATTCAAAATATTTGGGGACAGATTAAAGATGGGTAAAAAACACGGCAAATCAACCACTTGCCCGTTTGACTCAAGCCTGGCTTGATTTTTTGGGCCGTCCGGCCCGCCGTTGCACCGTTCGTCGCCCGCCTTCTTTTTCCATCTCAGCGGCAAAAGCCGCACCACCCATGGGCCAGCCACCTTGCGCAAAGCGGGCAAACGCGCGCGTCAACGGGGCATCCAAACCGGCGTGCACCATTTCGGCGTAAGCCGCCTCGCGCGCAAACGGGGTGTTGCCCAGCGCCCAATAGGCTTCGGGTGGGGTGATCAGGCGGTCCGCGCGTCGACCCACATAGTGGCCGTGGCTGCTCCAAGGCCAGTCGCCAGGCTCGGCACACAGGCCGGCGCGCACGGGATGGCTGTCCATCCAAGCCATGCAGGGCAACAAGTAGGCGCCCGCTTCCAGCGGCGCCGAGCGGTAACGCCCCTCCCACAAGGTGCCGGTGCGGCCATGGCGGTCGTTGAAATAGCGCACGTAACTGCGACCCAGTGCCTGCATGGTCTGCGTCAGACCGGTCGGATCGGCGGGCAACAACAACAGGTGCACATGGTTGTCCAACAACACATAGGCCAACACCGCCACTTTCAGGCGGGCGGCGTGCTCCAGCAGGAGCGCGAGGTAGCGTTCGCGGTCAGCAGCATCGACAAAAATCGGTTGCCGGTTGTTGCCACGCTGCAGCACGTGCTGCGGGCAACCGGCGATGCTCAGTCTGGGCAAGCGGGCCACAAACAATCACCCCGCCGCATGGATGCCGAGGCGCCGGCGCAGCATACCCGCCAACAAGGCACACCCGGTCGCGCAAGCGGCTGTGACCAACCACGTCCATCGCCAGCTGCCCACACGAACGGCCACCCAGGCCACCACGGGTGGACCAGCAAACTGCCCAAAGGCCGACCACTGCTGCATCCAGCCCACCGTGGTGGCCACGGCGTGCTCGCTCGGCGCCACCCGCACCGCCAGCGAAAACAGGGTGCCAGGGATCAGCCCGCCACCACACGAAAACAGCAGCACCCCAAGGTAGCGCACCGCAGGCGGCAGGCCCCCACCGGTGGCGTTGGCCACAAAGGTCAACACGGCGCCCACCGCCATGCTGGCGCAGCCCAGCCACAGCAGGTGCACCTCAGCCCAGCCGCGGTGCAGCAGCCGTCCGGCCGCCACATTGCCCACGATGTTGATGGCGGCCACACAGGCCGTGAGCACACCCACCCAAGGCCCGGGAACTTGCGCCTCGCGGTAAATGGACGGCAAAAAACCGACCACCGACAGCCACTGCCCGGAATACAACCCAAAACACATGGCCACCAGCCATGGGCCCGGCGAACGGAGCGTCAATTGCATGGGGCGCAGCCAAGCCCATCGATCGGATGAAGCAGCCGGCAAGGCACCGGACACCGCCGGATCGGCCGGGACAGCCCGCCACACCCCAAGGGCCATGGCGAAGGACAGCAGGCCCAGCAGCGCCCACCAAGCCGGCCAACCCCATGTCTCGGTGAATACCGGCCCCACCAGCAAGGCCAAGGCTGTGCCCAAAGGCATGTACCCACCCCACAAACCCAACACCTGGCTCATCCGCTCAGGCGTCACCAGGCGGCGCACCATGCTGGGCGCAGGCAACACCACCAGCAGAAAGCCCGCCCCTTCGATGGCACGCAAGAGCAGAAGGACGGACACGCCCGAAACGGTGGCGCCAGCAAGGCTGGCCAGGGCCAGCACGCTCAAGCCCAGCAACATGCTGCGCCGCAGGCCCAGGCCATCGGCCAGGCGGCCCACCAGCAAGCCTGTGGTCATGCCCGCAATCTGCACCGCCGACAACAAAAACCCCGCCTCCACCAAACTGATGCCCAGGGCGTCGCGCAACACCGGGATGGCCGGCGGCAACTTGCCCACGTGCAAAGCCGCACAGACACCGGCCAACACCACCACCAGCGCCGGATCGATGCGCGAAGAACGCGGGGCTGGCAGACTCATGTGATCACACAACGGCCCGTGAGGCGCTCATGTTCACGGGCGGCGAAACGGTCCGTCATGCCGGCGATGTAGTCGGCCACGGCGCGGGCCACTGACGCTTCGGCCGCACGGCTGCCCTTCATCTGCGACGGGTCATCCATGTAGCAAGCGAACAGCTCGCGCACCACCTGCTGCGCTTGTGTGGTTTTGGCTACCACCTGCGCATGCCGGTAGAGGTTGGCGAACAGAAAGCGCTTGAGCACCGTGGATTCGGCGCGCATCGCGTCGGAGAAGCGCAGCAAGGCCGGGGCTTGCCGCGCGGCATCGACGCTGTCGGGCTGCCACTGCGACAGCCCAGCCGAGGTGGCCGCCATCACGTCATACACCTGCTCGCTGAGCATGCGCCGTATGGTTTCGTAGAGCAAGCGGCGCCCGCCCAGCGCGGGAAACGCGGCCAGCGTCTGCTGGGTGAAGCGGGCCACCAGCGGCACGTCTTGAAGCTGCTCCAGCGTGATCAGGCCGGAGCGCACACCGTCGTCGATGTCGTGGGCGTTGTAGGCGATTTCGTCGGCCAGGTTGCACAGCTGGGCCTCCAGGCTGGGCTGGGTGCGGTCCAGAAAACGCCGCCCCACCCCGCCAGGCTCTCTCGCCTCCAGTTGCT
>DASUIK010000370.1:0-6446 GCA_036279795.1 Burkholderiaceae bacterium
CGGGCGCAACCAGGCCGGGCTTGAGTCGGCGCAGGCCGCCCAAAAAATTGCCGTGGCGCAGTACGAAAAAGCCATTCAGACCGCTTTCAAGGACGTCGCCGACGCGCTGGTGGCGCGCGAGCCCCTGGCCGAACAATGGCGCGCCCAGCAGGCGTTGCTCGCATCTGAGGCCGAACGCGCGCGCCTGACCGACCTGCGCGTGACTGGCGGTGTGGCCAGCCAGCTCGAACTGCTGGACGCCCAGCGGTCTCTGTTCAGTGCGCAGCAAGCCTTGTTGCAGACCCGCCTGGCACTGGCCCAGAACCAGGTGGCCTTGTACAAGGCGCTGGGTGGCGGCTGGAAGACACCCAGATGACAACATGGCACGGTCCAGGCGCCGTGCCAGCTGTTCGAAGTACCTACGAATTTGACATAGATTAAGTCGTCTTCACATTTAAGTCGCATTTAAGATAAATTTGATTATTATTTAAGCTTAAATTTGATATTTAAGTTTTATTTATATCAAATTTGAACTGAGTGGTCGGTGTCAACTGGAAACAGCAGTCACACGATCGCCGCGGTGGAGGGCTTATTCAGACCAGACCTCCTGAGACATCCGCGCGGGTGGAATCCACCCGACTGGCCTGAGCCACGGTTCAATGGAGCGATGTTGTGAGACTGAATCTTCCCGTCACCACGCGTGAGTACCCGTTTCCCAAAGGGCAGACCTTGGTGTCCACGACGGACACGCAAGGTCGTATCTTGTACTGCAACCCGACCTTTATCGAGGTCAGCGGGTACACCCGCGAAGAGTTGCTGGGCCAACCCCACAACCTCATCCGCCACCCCGATATGCCGGAGGAAGCGTTTCGAGACATGTGGGAGACGATTGCCGCAGGCAAGCCCTGGTCGGCACCGGTGAAAAACCGACGCAAGGACGGCGATCATTACTGGGTGATGGCCAACGCGACCCCTCTGCTGGACGATGCAGGTCGTGCCATCGGCTACATGTCAGTGCGAACTGAGGCGACGCGTGCTCAGATTGAGGCGGCTGAGCACCTGTACGCCGAAATGCGGCGTGAAAAGGCCGCAGGCAAGCGCACTCTCGTATTGACGGAAGGCCGGTTGGTCAAAAACACCCCGCTGGGTCGACTGCGGGAGTTCTCACGGCTGGGGCTCGCAGCCAAGATTTTTGTGGCTTTGATCACCATGTTACTGACGGGCTACGCCGTCAGTGGCTTGTGGCCGAAGGACAGCCTGGTATGGGCTGGCTTGGGCGTGGTGTTGGACAGCTTGATGCTGTTCGTGGTGTGGATGTTCATGGTGGGCTGGATCGTCAAACCCTTGCGTGGCATCGTCGGTCTGACGCACCGCATGGCGGCGGGCGACCTGACGCAACACATCGTTGGCCAGGGCGGCGACGAGCTGGGCGATTTGACCCGCGGACTGGGCCAGCTCAACGTGAACCTCTTGTCCATCGTGCGCGATGCTCGCGAGCAGAGCCAGCAGATGTTGGCCGGTGCGACCGAAATTGCGCAGGGCAACCTCGACTTGTCGCAACGCACGGAATCGCAGGCCAGCAACCTGGAGGAAACGGCGGCTTCAATGGAGGAGATCACAGGCACCGTGCGCCAGACCGCTGATAGCGCTCAGCAGGCGGCTCTTTTGTCCAACAAGGCTTCGGACATCGCCGAACGAGGTCGCCATGCGGTGAACGAACTGGGCGAAACGATGAAGGGCATTGAGCAGGCCTCCTTGCGCATCGCTGAAATCACCCAGGTGATCGAGAGCATTGCCTTCCAAACCAACATCTTGGCGTTGAACGCAGCGGTCGAGGCTGCCCGCGCGGGCGAGGAGGGGCGTGGTTTTGGCGTCGTTGCAGCTGAGGTGCGGGCGCTGGCGCAGCGCACAGCCGTGGCGGCCAAGGAAATCAAGCAGCTCATTGACGACGCGGGCACGCGGGTGGCTCAAGGGCAGCAGAAGTCGGCCGCCGCGCAGGCCACCATGGTGGAGGCGGTGGAAGGCGTGCGCCAGGTGACTGTGCTGGTCAGCGAGATCAGCGCGGCCGCTACCGAGCAGTTGTCGGGCATTTCCCAGATCAATGCGGCCGTGGCTCAGCTCGATACCATCACCCAGCAAAACGCGGCATTGGTCGAGGAAATGGCAGCGTCCACGCAGGCGCTTGAAACCACTGCGACAACCGTCACCGACACTGTGCAGGTGTTCCGGATCGATGGCGGGACCCCACCCGCACCCCAGGACGCGGTCGCTCTGCGCCGTGACATGAAGTTGAAGCGCACGGCTACGCTGCAGCTGGGGGTGGCGAGCCGATGACCCTGTTCACATTGACCCCACCACCGGCTGACATGCTGGTCTTGCACGGGGTGTATGGGGGCGATCGCGTGGCGCTGTCGCTGCTGGTGGCCGTTGTGGCAGGCTACATCGCCATGCGCGTGTTGACTGGTGCCTCGTCCAAAGGGGGCCTGATCTACCGAGGTGGCGTGCTGGCCGGCGGTATGGTGCTGGGGCTGGGCGTGTGGGCCATGCATTTCATCGGCATGTTGGCCTTTGAGGTCTGCACCCCCATTGGCTACAGCCTGGCGGGCACCGCCTTGTCCATGGTGCCGGCGTTGCTCGCGTCCACCTACACCTTGCACCGCATCGGCCGCATGGGCAGCGACTGGCGCAAGGCCCTTGCACCCGCCCTGGTGCTGGGGGCCGGCATTGGCCTCATGCATTACGGAGGCATGCTCAGCATCGTGTCCAACGCGGCGGTCCGCTTCGACCCGCTTCTTCTGGGCTTGTCTGTGCTGGTGGCGGCCGGCCTGTCGTTGGTGGCACTGTTGGCCAAAGAGGCTTTGAACAGGCGCTGCTCGCTGGGGCAACGCCAGTGGGGGGACTTGTTGTCGGGCGTGCTTTTCGGTGGGGCCATCAGCGCAATGCACTACGTGGGCATGCTGGCCACCACGTTCTACGCCACGCCCGGCAACACCACCACCGAACCCGGCACGCCCGCCGAGCTGACCTGGATGATCCTGGTGGGTGTGTCGATCTGCATCGCCCTGGCTTTGGTGGCCTATGCCTTTGCCCGGCTCAAGCTCATGCAGGAGGAGCTCAAGGGTGCCCAGCTCATCATCGACAACGCCAACGATGCCATCCTCAGCAAGGACATGAATGGTGTGATCACCTCCTGGAATGCAGGTGCGGCGCGCATCTTTGGCTACAGTCGCGAGGAGATGATCGGGCGCAATGTGCTCACGCTGTTCCCCCCCGAGGCGTACGCCCAGGAGCAGGCACTGATGGCGCAGATAAGGCATGGCCGGACCGTGCCAACCTTTGAGGCCGAGCGGTTGAAGAAGGACGGCACGCGTGTCACCCTGTCCATCACCCTTTCGCCGCTGAGGGACGAGATGGGCACCATCATCGGCGCCACCAAGATCGCCCAGGATGTGACCCAGCTGCAGTTCATGGAGCGCCTGCAAAAAGAGCGCGACAAGGCCGAGGCCGTGGCGCAGGCCAAGACCATGTTCCTGGCCAACATGAGCCACGAATTGCGCACACCTTTGAACGCGGTGATCGGTTTCACCGACGTGTTGCTTGACAAAGACTGGCCGGCCCAGGAGCGCGAGTATCTGGAGATCATCAAGAAGTCGGGCATCCACCTGCTGCAGCTGGTCAGCGACATCCTCGACAGCGCCAAGCTGGACCAAGGGGCTGTGGTGCTGGAACAGCGCTGCTTCTACTTCCAGCAGGTGGTGGACGATGTGAGGCGCACACACATGCTGCAAGCCGAGAAACAAGGCATCGGGCTGGACATCCAACTCGACCCACAACTCACCCGGCAGGCCCACTTGGGCGACGATTTCCGCATCCGCCAGGTCCTCCACAACCTGGTGAGCAACGCGATCAAGTTCACCGCCGTGGGGCGGGTGCGGATGTCGCTCAATGTGGGCGATCGGCCGGGTACTGTGCGTGCGGTGGTAGAGGACACTGGCATCGGCATGCCCGCGTCGTTTCTGCAGACCATCTTTGACCCCTTCACCCAGGCCGATGGTTCGACGTCGCGCCGGTACGGTGGGACTGGGCTGGGCCTGACCATTGCCAAGAGCTTGGTGGATCTGATGGGGGGCACGATTGAGGTGCAGAGCGCGGAAGGTGTGGGCACCATGTTCACCGTGATGCTGCCTTTGGCGCCGGCCGATGCAGGCGATGGCACGGACGCCGTGCCATCGCCTGTCGGGCACTTCGAACGGCAGCTGAAGGTGTTGGCGGTGGACGACGTCGACCTCAACCTCTCGCTGTTGTCGCTGCTGCTGGGGCAGGCACACGCTTTGGTGATGTGCAGCAGCGCCGAAGAGGCACTTCGGGCCGCCGCCGAGACACCGTTCGACATAGTGCTGATGGACATCCAGATGCCTGGCATGGATGGCATGGAGGCCACACGGTGCTTGCGCGAGGAGGAGCGTGCGCAGGGCCGGCCGCCGGTGCCGGTGGTGGCCGTCACCGCCAGTGTTCTGGACCACGACCGGGCCCAGGCCTTTGCGGCCGGCATGAACGACTTTGTGATGAAACCCGTTTCCCGCGAGCGACTCTTTGGCGTTCTCTCCAAATGGGTGGGCGCCGACGCAAGCGCTGCTCGGCCTGGTCGATGGGTCGACGCCGAGTTGCCCCGCTACCTCATCGACGATGCGGTGGTGGGCACCACTTGGGACGGCCGGCGTGAGCTGTGGCTGGCTGCCGTACAGGACGTGATGGGGACTTTGGACCAGGTGGTCTTCACCGCCGATATCGGCCGCGCCAGCCAGCAGACATTGGGTGCCCTGGCCGGCCTCGTGAGTGACGCGCGCAAAGTGGGCGCCCATGCCGTGGCTACGGCGGCCGAGGCCTGTGTGGCCGAATGTGGTGTCGACGCCCTACAAGCACCCTCTTGGGCGCGACTACTGGCCCTGACGAGCGCCGCCCGCGAGTGCATTGAATACGCGCTGGCCAATCACCTGATGGACGTGGGCACCGCCGACGCGCCGGGTGTGGCGGACTTCCGCCACATGCCGGTGTGGCTGCGCGAGCGGATGCGCGCCCACCTGACGCAGTGGCGCAAGGGCTTTTTCAACAACACCGACCGCGAACTGCTGGCGGCCTTGCGGCCCTATACCGACCACCAGCAGCACCTTCTGGCGATCGAAGCGCTCGAAAACTTCGATGCCGATGAGCTGGTGGTGTTGGTGGCCGGCTTGCTCGATCCGCCGGCTTCAATCGCTGACCACGTGCCCCAGCCGCTGTGACAGTGCACGCCCGGTGTCCAGCAGGGCCCGGGCTTGCGGACTATCCGAGCGCAGGTCCAGCAGGGTGCTGGGGCCGATGGCCGCGATGGCCAGCGCCAGGCGGCCAAAACCGTCGAACACGGGGACGGCGAGGGCGCTGAGGCCGGGCAGCAGATCGTCCTTGACGCGGGCGATGTGCTCGCGCCGGATGTCGGCCAGTTCGGCCGCGAATGCCGGGTCGTCCAGCGCGCCCGGGGCGCCTTCTTCGGCGAGGGCGGCGGCGATTTCGTCACGCTCGCGGAACGCGGCGAACACCTTGCCCGTGCCCGTGGTGCGCAAGGAAGCGGGCAGGCCATGGCGCATGGACACGCGCACCGGCGTGGGGCCATCCTCCACCCGGATGATGACCGGCCCACTGGATCCCCAGACGGCGGCCGACACCGTGCACCCAGTGCGCAGCGCCAGGCCGGGCATCTCGGCAATCACCAAACGCACCGGGTCCAGCTGCTGCAGGCTGATCAGGCCCAACTGCATGGCCAGCGGCCCCAGGCCGTAGTGGCCACTCAGCGGGTCCTGTTCGATCAAGCCCACCTTGCCAAAACTCACCAGGTAGGGGTGTGATTTGGCCGGTGTCATGCCGGCCTCGCGCGCCAGGTCCTTCAAGGCCATGGCGCGGCCCGAACGCGCCAGCGCCTTCAGCAACTGGCTGCCCACCTCGATGCTCTGGATGCCCCGTGGCCCTCGCCCACTGGGGGCATCGGCGTCGTTGTCCGGGTCGTCGTGGTCTGGGCCAGGGGAGGGGGCGTGTTTCATGGTGGGCAAAGCGTTGCGCGGATTCTGCCAGTCTACGGGTTTTCACCTAAACGAATGAATTAGACATGAACGAATTTTGCCGCTAGCATTCGCGCATTCGTTTTTGATAAACAAATTCGTCATTAACAAACATCAACCCATGAACACCAAAACCTTCGCCTCTGCCGCTGACCTGGAAGAAAAGCAGGTCAGCTTCGACCGCCTGTCCGAACACGCCTACGCCTACACGGCCGAGGGCGACCCCAACACCGGCATCATCATTGGCGACGACGCGGTGATGGTCATCGACACCCAGGCCACGCCGGTGATGGCGCAAGACGTGATCCGCCGCATCCGCGAAGTCACCGACAAACCCATCAAGTACGTGGTCATGAGCCACTACCACGCGGTGCG
>DASUIK010000371.1:0-6622 GCA_036279795.1 Burkholderiaceae bacterium
CGGGCCCAACTGACCGGCCGCTGGGCGCCCAGCGAAGCCAGCGAGCAGCGCCGGCTGGCTTTGTTGCCTGCGGCAGCTGCGCCCGATTGGGACACGCTCATGGTGTCGGCGCGCTACATGCACGCGCTGTCGCTCTTGCCCTGATCAGGCCCGGGGAAGTTTGTCCACCAGGTCGCCCACCAGCTCCAAACGCAGCAACGGGTTGTCCAGCGCCAGCAGGCGCTGTTTGAGTTCGTTGGATTCGGGCAGGAAGTCGCACCAGCGGTTGGCCACCCAGCCGGCGTCGTGCCAGTGAGGGCCTTCCAGCGCGTGCCGGAAGGCATCAGGGTGCTGGGCGTGCAGTTGCCGTCCCAGGTCCAACAAAAGCTCGCGCAAGCTGTCCAGATCGTCTGGGATGGCCATGGGTGGGTCGGCCGGCAGCACCTCGGCTTCGCCCATCCACAGGCCATGCTTGAGTTTTTCGCGGCTGTGCAGGCGGAAGCGCTCACCGCCTCGGCAGCCGATGAGCAACAGCCCAGGTTGAGGCCGCTCCAGCGACTCGATGTGGGCCAGGGTGCCCAGGCCGGCAAACGCTTCCGCCGCAAACCCCGCTGTGCCGTCTCGGGCGGGCTGCTGCACCTCGTGGCCCTCAGTGAGGGTCAGCACACCAAACGGCTCGCTGCGTTCGAAGCAGCGCTGCACCATGTCGAGGTAGCGCACCTCAAAAATCTGCAGGGGAAGCCAACCACCGGGAAAGAGCACCGTGCCGAGCGGAAACAGGGGCAATGATCTGACCGGGGTGGGGAGGGCGTCGCTCATGGGAATGGCATTGTGCCCCAGTGGCGTTCGCCAGGCCGGGCGCTGTTTTGGTGCATGCGTGATGTGGTGCGTGACAGGTCTCATGAAAACGGTGCTCCAGCGGCCTTTAGCGAAATAATTTTTTCACTTATGAGTGTGGCATGAAAATCGCTTGACGAATCCGCGAGCTGTGTCAGTCGTCTTTTCAGTGAAGGATTTGTTCATGTTCGATCTGTTCTCTCCAGGTTTCAAGTGGGGGCGTCAGGTGCGATCTGGCGTGCTGGGATTGGCGGTGTTGGCGGTGACTGCTGCGGCGCACGCGGGCGGCACCTTGCGCGTGGCCATGACCTCGTCCGACATCCCTCTGCCCAACGGCCAGACCGACCAAGGGGCCGAGGGCATGCGCTTCATGGGCTACACGGTGTTTGAGGCCCTGATCGGCTACGACCTGTCGTCCGCCGACAAACCCACGTCGCTCATTCCAGCGCTGGCCACCGAGTGGAAGGTGGACCCGGCCAACAAGCTGCGCTGGGTGTTCAAGCTGCGCCCTGGCGTGAAGTTCCACGACGGCTCGACCTTTGACGCCCAGGCCGTGGTGTGGAATCTGGACAAAATCCTCAACACCAAGGCGGAGCAGTTCGACCCGAAACAGTCGTCCCAAGGCAAGACGCGCATCCCCACGGTGGCCAGCTACAAGGCGCTGGACGACATGACGGTGGAGGTGGTCACCAGCGAGGTCAACGCGCTGCTGCCCTTCCAGATGGCCTGGATCGTCATGTCCAGCCCTGCGCAGTGGCAGGCGGTGGGCAAGAACTGGGACGCCTTCTTGCGCGCGCCGTCGGGCACCGGGCCGTTCAAGTTGGAAAGCTACCTGCCCCGCGAGCGTGCGGTGCTGGCGCGCAACCCGGCCTACTGGAACAAGGCGCGCGTGCCACAGCTCGACAAAATGGTGCTCATGCCCATTCCCGACCCGTCGGCGCGTGTGGCCGCCTTGCGAGCCGGGCAGGTGGACTGGATCGAAGCCCCCCCGCCCGACGCCATGGCCAGCCTGAAGGGGGCCGGTTTTGCGCTGGTGAGCAACGTGTATCCGCATGTGTGGCCGTGGCACTTTTCGCGGGTGGAAGGTTCGCCGTGGAACGACATCCGCATCCGCAAGGCGGCCAATCTCGCCATCGACCGCGAAGGCATGAAGGAACTGCTGGGGGGCATGATGGTGCCGGCCAAAGGCATGGTGCCACCGAACAGCCCGTGGTTTGGCAAACCCAGTTTTGAGGTCAAGACCGACGTGGCCGCGGCCAAGGCGCTGATGGCGCAGGCCGGTTACAGCAAGGACAAGCCGCTCAAGGTGCGCTCCATCATCTCGTTCGCCGGGTCGGGCCAGATGCAACCACAGGTGATGAACGAGTTCATCCAGCAGAACCTGGCTGAAATTGGCATTCAGGTGGAGTTCGACGTGCGGGACTGGAACGCCTTGTTGTCCAACTGGCGTGCTGGTGTGAAAGACCCGTCCACCAAGGGTGCGACCACGACCAACAGCTCGTATTTCAGCCAAGACCCCTTCACCGCACTCATCCGCCATGTGGACAGCAGCCTGATGCCACCCAAGGGTACCAACTGGGGCTACTACAGCGACAAGGACATGGACGCGCTCTTCGACGGCATCCGCACCGAGTTCGACCCCAAGGGGCAACTGGCGTTGATCCAGAAGGCACACGAAAAGTACGTCAACGACGCCCTGTTCCTGTTCGTGGCGCACGACGTGGCGCCGCGCGCCATGTCGCGCAAGGTCAAGGGTTTTGTGGCACCCCAGAACTGGTTCGTGGATTTCTCCACCATTTTCATGGACTGAGGCGAAGAGCGAAAGCGTGCGTGGCGGGGGCGGGGCCACACCCCGCCGTGCCGCCGCTCAGTCCGCGGCCACCGCGTCGGCGCTTTGCCGTTGCAGCATGGCGAGGATGCTGGCGATCTGACCGCGAAGCTCTCGGCGATCGCAAATGAAATCGACGGCACCCTTGGTCTGCAAAAACTCGGCGCGCTGGAAACCTTCGGGCAGTTTCACGCGCACGGTGTTCTCGATCACACGTGGGCCGGCAAAACCGATCAGCGCTTTGGGCTCGGCAATCACCACGTCGCCCACAAACGCAAAGCCGGCCGACACACCGCCCATGGTCGGGTCGGTCAGCACGCTGACGTAGGGCAGGCCCTTCTTGGCCAGGCGGGTCAGGGCGGCGTTGGTTTTGGCCATCTGCATGAGCGAGAGCAGGCCTTCCTGCATGCGCGCGCCACCGGTGGCGGTGAAGCAGATGAAAGGCACCTTTTGTTCGATGGCGGTTTCCACGCCACGCACAAAACGTTCGCCCACCACCGAGCCCATGGAGCCACCCATGAAGTCAAATTCGAAACAGGCGACGACCACGGACAGCGAATGCACGGCACCGCCCATGACCACCAGCGCATCGGTTTCGCCGGTGGCTTCCAGGGCCTCTTTCAGGCGCTCCGGGTACTTGCGGCTGTCCTTGAACTTGAGCGCGTCCACCGGAATGACTTCCTGGCCCACTTCGTAGCGGCCCTCGGCGTCCAGGAACCCGTCCAGCCGCGCGCGCGCACCGATGCGGTGGTGGTGGCTGCAGTGGGGACAGACGTTCTGGTTTTTTTCCAGATCGGTCTTGTAGAGCACGGCCTCACAGCTGGGGCACTTGATCCACAGACCTTCGGGCACGCTGCGGCGCTCAGACGGATCGGATGGGGAAATCTTCGGGGGGAGCAGCTTTTCAAGCCAGGACATGGAATCTCCTTGCGAATGTCAGGCGGCGGCGTTTGTGGCCGCTCGCCGGGCAAGGGGCGGCACTGTGGCCGCCCAAAGCCGGGATTATGCGTCCAGCGCGTTTCGTATGCCGCGAAGGAAATCGGCGGCCACGATGCCCACACGCTCGTGAGGTTGGTCTTCGATGAGCTGGATGATCTTGCTGCCGATCACCACCGCATCGGCTGCACGACCCACCGCGCGCGCAGTCTCGGCATCGCGGATGCCAAAACCCACACCCACCGGCACGTTCACCTGGGCGCGGATGCGCGGCAGCATGGCCTCCACCGCGTCGGTGTCCAAGTGGCCGGCACCGGTCACGCCCTTGAGCGAGACGTAGTAGACGTAGCCGCTGGCTACGCGGCCGACTTGGGCCATGCGCTCGTCGGTGCTGGTGGGGGCCAGCAGGAAGATGAGATCCATGCCCGCAGCCTTGAGCGCGGCGGCAAATTCCTCACATTCCTCGGGCGGGTAGTCCACCACCAGCACGCCGTCCACACCGGCCGCAGCCGCGTCGCGGATGAAGGCGCCCGCACCGTGTTTGAGGTCGTAGCGCTCCACGGGGTTGGCGTAGCCCATCAGCACCACCGGCGTGATGTCGTCCTTTTTGCGGAAGTCGCGCACCATGGCCAGCACCTGCGCCGTACCAATGCCCAGCGTCAGCGCCTTTTCGCCGGCTTTCTGGATCACCGGGCCATCGGCCATGGGGTCGGAAAACGGTACGCCCAGCTCGATGATGTCGGCACCCGCACCCACCATGGCGTGCATGAGGGACGGCGTGATGTCTGCATAGGGAAAGCCAGCGGTGACGTAGGGAATCAGCGCCTTGCGGCCCTGGTCCTTGAGTTTTTTCAACGTGGGTTCGATGCGGCTCATTTCGTCACCTTGATGGCTTGTTCACCGCCCTTGACCGACTGGCCACGGCAGCTGGGCCGGCAGTAGAAGTCGGCGTTGGAGAGGTCGGCCACGGTGCCGATGTCCTTGTCGCCCCGGCCCGAGAGGTTGACCAGGATGGACTGCTGGGGCGTCATGGTTTTGGCCAGCTTCATGGCGTAGGCGACAGCATGGCTGGATTCGAGCGCGGGAATGATGCCTTCGGTACGGCACAGGTGGTGGAAGGCTTCCAGCGCTTCCGTGTCGGTGATGCCCACGTATTCGGCGCGGCCGATGTCCTTGAGCCAGGCGTGTTCCGGGCCCACGCCGGGGTAGTCCAGGCCGGCGCTGACGCTGTGGGTTTCGGTGATCTGGCCGTTCTCGTCCTGCAGGATGTAGGTGCGGTTGCCGTGCAACACACCGGGGCTGCCCAGTTGCAGCGAGGCGGAGTGTTTGCCGCTGTCCAGGCCCTCACCCGCCGCTTCCACGCCGATCAGGCGCGTGTTCTCAAACGGAATGTAGGGGTAGAAGATGCCCATGGCGTTGCTGCCACCGCCCACGCAAGCCACCACCGCGTCGGGCTGGGGCGTTTTGCAGCCAGCGGCTGCCAGCATCTCAGGCATTTGCTGGATGCTCTCTTCGCCGATCACGCTTTGGAAGTCGCGCACCATCATGGGGTAGGGGTGCGGGCCGGCCACGGTGCCGATGATGTAGAAGGTGTTTTCCACGTTGGTCACCCAGTCGCGCATGGCTTCGTTGAGCGCGTCTTTCAAGGTCTTGCTGCCCGAATCGACCGGCACCACGGTGGCGCCCAGCAGCTTCATGCGGTAGACGTTGGGGCTTTGGCGCTTCACATCCTCGCTGCCCATGTAGACCACACATTCCAGTCCGTAGCGCGCGCAGATGGTGGCGGTGGCCACGCCGTGCTGGCCCGCGCCGGTTTCGGCAATGATGCGCGGCTTGCCCATTCGTTTGGCCAGCATGGCCTGGCCGATCACGTTGTTGATCTTGTGGGCGCCGGTGTGGTTGAGGTCTTCGCGCTTGAGGAAGATCTGCGCGCCACCCAGCTCACGGCTGGTGCGGGCGGCATGGTAGACCGGTGAGGGCCGGCCCACGAAGTGCGCCAGCTCGTACTTGAATTCGCGCAGGAATTCGGGGTCGTGCTGGTATTTGGCGTAGGCCTCACGCAGCTCATTGATGGCGTGGGTGAGGGTTTCGCTGATGAAGCTGCCGCCGTAGGGGCCGAAGTGGCCGCGGGCGTCGGGTTGCTGGTAGGCGATCATGGACGTTCTCGAAAACGGGAGCCGCAGTGAGCGGCGGGCGCGGGGAGCGTGAAGCTCAGCGCTGGGCGTCGGCCTGGCGCACCGCTTCAATGAAGGCGGTCACGCGCTGGGGGTCCTTGATGCCTTTGGCACTTTCGACCCCCGAACTCACGTCAACCGCCCAGGGTCGTACGCGTTGAATGCCGTCGGCCACGTTTGCAGGTGTGAGCCCACCAGACAAAACGAGGCGAGAGCTGGCGTTTAGTTGTGGGTGTGACCAAGGGAAAGCGTTCCAGTCAAAGGATTGACCCCCGCCGCCGTAGCCTTCGATGTGGGCATCGAGCAGGATGGCTTGGGCGCTGGCGAAGTCTTGCGCGTATTTTAGAAGATCAAAGCCCGCACCGGCCGGGCCGGTGGGAATGCGCGCCGCGCGCAGGTAGGGGCGCTGGAATTGCGCGCAGTAGGCCGGCGTCTCGTCGCCATGAAATTGCAGCAGCGCCTGTGGGGCGGCTTCAACGGCGGCTCGCACCTCGGCTGGGTCGGCATTCACGAACAACAGCACCGGGGTGACGAAGGCGGGCAGGGTGCGCGCCAACTGGGCCATACGCGCAATGGACACGGCCCGTGGGCTGGGCGGGTAGAGCACGAAGCCGACGGCGTCCGCGCCCGCCGACACCGTGTGCGCCACGTCGGCCTCGCGGGTGAGGCCACAGATTTTGATACGGGTGCGATGCATGGGAGGGGTCATCCAGGCAGCCAATCGAAGGCCGCGACCGAGTCGGGCAGGCCCCATTGTGGGCCGTACACCGGGCCCACGAAGTAGAGCCCATCGGGCGAGAAGGTGGGGGCGGCCACCTCACGCCGGCGCGCATCCCGCACTTCGGCCAGCCATTCAGGCGGGCGCAGG
>DASUIK010000372.1:0-4125 GCA_036279795.1 Burkholderiaceae bacterium
GAGTTCACCAAGGCCCGCATCGTGGCGGCCGAAGGGCACGATTTGGTGGCGATGCCCATTTGACGGGCTTGGCCAGACGGCCAATGAAAAAAGCCTGCGATGGTGACATCGCAGGCTTTTCAAATTTTTGGTGCCCAAGAGAGGACTCGAACCTCCACGCCTCGCAGCGCTAGTACCTGAAACTAGTGCGTCTACCAATTCCGCCACCTGGGCATCTCAGGAAGCCAGCAGTATACACCGAGAATTTGATCGATTGTGTGTGGTTGGAGCATCTGCCTTGGGATTGTTGTCCTGGTTGGCAGGTGCCACGCCCTGTGAGCGGCGTTGAGTGGCCCAGAAAAGAAAAAAGGCCTGCAACATTCAGTTTGCAGACCTTTCAACTTTATGATGGTGCCCAAGAGAGGACTCGAACCTCCACGCCTCTCGGCGCTAGTACCTGAAACTAGTGCGTCTACCAATTCCGCCACCTGGGCATCTCAGGAAACGACTAGTATAACACCAACAAAGAGCCAGTCTCAAACTACGTGAACGAAAAAAACCAAAACCATCTGCTGGCCGAAATCGAAGGCACCGTCTCAGGCCACCGCGATGGCCACGGCTTTGTGGCCCGCGACGACGGACAGCCCGACATCTACCTCCCCTCCAATGAAATGCGCGCGGTGCTGCACAAGGACCGCGTCAAGGTCCGTGTCGTGCGCTACGACCGCAAGGGCCGACCAGAGGGTCGCGTCACCGAAATCATCGAACGCTCGTCTGCTCCTTTGATTGGGCGTTTGCTGCAGGAAAGTGGCATCTGGTTGGTGGCGCCTGAAGACAAGCGCTATGGCCAGGATGTGCTCATTCCCAAAGGCGCCACCGGCTCGGCCAAGCCGGGGCAGGTGGTGGTGGTGGAACTCACCGAGCCGCCGGCCTTGTATGGCCAACCCGTGGGGCGCGTGAAAGAGGTGCTGGGCGAGATCGACGACCCAGGCATGGAAATCGAGATCGCGGTGCGCAAGTATGGCGTGCCCCACCAGTTTTCAGACGCGGCGATGGCGCAAGCTCGGGCCTTGCCCGACCGCGTGCGTGCGGCCGACAAGAAAAACCGCATCGACCTGACCGATGTGCCCCTGGTCACCATCGACGGTGAGGACGCGCGTGACTTCGACGACGCGGTGTATTGCGAGCCCGCCAAGGTGGGCCGGGGCAAGGGCTGGCGCCTTCTGGTGGCCATCGCCGATGTGAGCCACTACGTGGAAACGGGCAGCGCCATCGACGTCGATGCCTACGACCGCGCCACCAGCGTGTACTTCCCCCGCCGCGTGATCCCCATGCTGCCCGAGAAGCTGTCCAACGGCCTGTGCTCGCTCAACCCCGACGTGGACCGCCTGTGCATGGTCTGCGACATGCTGATCAACGCCAAGGGCGAGATCCACGCCTACCAGTTTTTCCCGGCGGTGATGCACAGCCACGCGCGCTTTACCTACACCGAGGTGGCGGCCATCCTGCAAAACACGCGTGGCCCCGAGGCTCAGAATCGCAAACCTCTGGTGCCCTACCTGCTCAACCTGCACGACGTCTACCGGGCCTTGCTGTCGGCGCGCAACGCCCGGGGTGCGGTGGACTTTGAAACCACCGAAACCCAAATCGTCTGCGACGAATCGGGCCGCATTGAAAAAATTGTGCCCCGCACCCGCAACGATGCGCACAAGTTGATCGAAGAGGCCATGCTGGCTGCCAACGTCTGCAGCGCCGAGTTCATTGCCCAGGGCAAGCAGCCCGGCCTTTTCCGTGTGCACGAAGGCCCAACGCCCGAAAAGCAGGAAACCCTGCGCAACTACCTCAAGGCCATGGGCGTGCCCCACACCCTGAGCGAGAACCCTTCGCCGGGCGAGTTCCAGCACATCGCCAACGCCACCAAGGACCGGGCCGAGGCGCAGCAGATCCACACCATGTTGCTGCGCTCCATGCAGCAGGCCATTTACACGCCCAGCAACAACGGCCACTTTGGCCTGGCCTTCGAGGCCTACACTCACTTCACCAGCCCCATCCGGCGTTACCCCGATCTGCTGGTGCACCGGGTGATCAAGGCCATCCTGGGTGGCAAGCGTTACCAGCTGCCGACTTTGCCCACGCCGGGCGAGGCCCATGCCAAGCTCAGCAAACGCTTGGCCTCGCGTGCGGCGCCGCCCACCGACAAACCACGCGCCAAACCCTCGGCTGACACCTTGGCCTGGCAGGCCGCCGGCCTGCACTGCAGCGCAAACGAACGCCGTGCCGACGAAGCCAGCCGCGACGTGGAGGCCTGGCTCAAGTGCAAGTACATGCGCGAGCACCTGGGCGAGGAGTTCAGCGGTGTGGTCACGGCGGTCACGGGCTTCGGGTTGTTCGTCACGCTGGACGCGATGTACGTCGAAGGCCTGGTCCACATCACCGAGCTCGGCGGCGAGTACTTCCGCTTCGACGAGGCGCGCCAGGAGCTGCGTGGCGAGCGCACCGGCATCCGCTACCACCTGGGTTCGCGTGTGCAAGTGCAGGTCAGCCGGGTCGATCTGGATGGCCGGCGCATCGATTTCCGCTTGGTGAGCGAAGGCGACGAACTGCTGGCCCGCGCCATGCGCGACAAGGCGGGTGGCGACACCGGGGGCTCGGGTGCATCGCGCAAGCGGTCGTCGGCCAATGCCGAAGCACGCCCGGGCGCTGCCGCGCCCAAGGGGGGCAAACGCGACCGCGCCGACAAGGGTGGCGCCGCACGTGCCGCCGGCAAGCGGTCCGGCCGAAGTGGCGGAGGCGGCCGTGGTGGTGCGCCTTCATCGCGCAAGGGGTCGCGTTGACATGTCGGTCTTGCTTTTCCTGCTCGACACGCTGTTTTTTGCGCTGATCGCGGCCTGCCTGCTGCGCGCCTGGATGAACACCCGGCGCATCCGCATGACCCAGCAGCCCGGCCCCTTTGTGATGGCGCTGACCAACTGGCTGGTGGGTCCGTTGCGCCGCGTGTTGCCGCGCCGCCTGGCGCAACACGACATGGACATGGGCAGCCTGTTGGCGGCCGTCATGTTGTCGTTGCTGTATGCGGCGGTGGTGCTGGCCTTGGTGGGGGGGGGGTCGGCCGTGATGGGCCTGGTGGGCATCCCCCTTGTGGCCATCAAGATGCTGCTGCGTTCGGCCATTCAGCTCATCATGCTGCTGGCGTTTGCCTACGCCATCCTGTCGTGGGTGCAGCCGCAGGCACCGGTGATGCACCTGATGGGCCGCTTGGTGGAGCCCTTGTTGGCGCCCATACGCCGTGTGGTGCCGCTGATTGGCGGCGTGGATCTGTCGGTGCTGGTGCTGATCCTGCTGATGCAGGTGGGCCTCTTGGTGCTTGGCTGAGTCAGTAGCGCCCCACGCGCCGTGCCAGCCCGTTGGCGGTCAGGGTGCCATCGCACCGGGGTGACCACATATCAGCCGCATGCCCGTGCTGGTAAACAGCGGTGCTGGCCGCATGGAATGGCGTGGTGTCGTGGGCGGCCAAGCGGGCGCCCATCCACCCGGCCAGCACATCGCCCGTGCCGGCTGTCGCCAGGCGCGCGTTGCCCGTGGGGTTGATGACTGGCACCTGGCCCGGCATCGCGATCACGGTGCCTGAGCCTTTGAGCACGCAGATCAGTCCCAGCTCGTGCGCCAACCGCTGTGCCGCCGCCAGCCGGTCTGATTGCACGTCGTGCGTGCTGGTGCCGAGCAGCCGTGCTGCCTCCAGCGGGTGAGGTGTGATGACCGTGGCGGCAACGCCCCGCGCTTGGCTGCGTTCGCGCAGTGCCTGTTGCAAAGTGGGCGCAGCGGCCAGGTGGTTGAGCGCGTCGGCGTCGAGCACCAGTGCCTGGCTGTGGGCGATGATCTGTTGCAACCAAGGGGCCACGGCGTCCCCGCCGCCACATCCGCAGACGACGGTCGTTTGCTCCAGCCATTCGGGCGTGAGGTGGGCGGTGGTGCGCACCATCAGCTCGGGCGTTTCGGTGTCCCAGTCCACGCTGGATGTGCCTGCCGCGTCCAGCGCCACCAGGTAGACCCTGCCGGCGCCGCCGTGCAGGGCGGCGCGTGCGGCCAGCACCGCAGCGCCCGTCATGCCGGCGCCGTTCACGTGCAGGCCTTGGCCGCCCAGCACCA
>DASUIK010000373.1:0-3943 GCA_036279795.1 Burkholderiaceae bacterium
CGAGATGCTCATGGTCAGCGGTTTCACCGACAACAAGCGCATCCAGGAAGGCAACCGCCGCTTCGACGACAACCTCGAACTCTCGGCCCAGCGGGCGCTGACCGTCACGCGCGCACTGGTGGCCGAGGGCATGCCGTCATCGCGCGTGTTTGCGGCCGCGTTTGGCGCCGAACAACCGGTGGCCAGCAACAGCAACGAAGCTGGGCGAGCCCTCAACCGACGGGTGGAAATGGCGCCCGTGCCCAAGGCAAACCCCACCCCCACACCGTGACCGGCACGCCCGACGACATCGAGCAGCGGCTACAGGGCTTGCGGGAGGCCGGCGCGCCCGAGCGCGCGCCGGTGCGCTGGCACCACCTGCACACGCTGCGCTCACGCATGGCTGAGCTGCCGCCTGCCGTGGCTGCCCAGCTGGAATCCACACTGGCACGCGCCCTGACGGCTTGCGAGCAGGCACTGGACCACACACCGGCCGCGCCGCGCACGGCGAACCCCGCACCCTCCCGCCATGCAGCGCTGACGGAACTGAACGCGCAACTGCGTCAGCGGCACGAACGCACCGTGCGCGATGCCGCCCTGGCGGGAGAAGCCATCGACCCGACCGAGCTGGCCAGCCTGCGCCGCTTTCGCGCCAGCTGGTCACGCATCGCCGCCGAGGAACAGGTGGCCCAAGCCATCACCCGCACCCCCGACAACGCCGGCCCGCTCAACTCGCACGCGCTGGTGCTGCGTTCGCTGGCGCTGATGCGCGAACTGTCGCCTGATTACCTGCAGCGCTTCCTGGCCCAACTGGACACGCTGATGTGGCTGGAGGACGTGGGCCAGCGGACGGTGACGCCTCGACCAGCACGCAAGCCGCGGGCGGCCCGGTGAGCTGTTGGCCATTCCCTCCACTCAGGAATGTGGCCGCTGCTTGGTTGACACCTTGATGTCACCGGTCAGGCGGGCAAGTACGTGGTTCTGCCCTTCGCGCTCCGCCACAAGCCAGAGTGCCTCGGGGACATCAGTCCTCACAAACCCTTGCAACCCGTTCATGACCGGCCTCTGCAGGCGCCAGGGTTTGGCTGCCGACGCGGCGTGGAAGGTGAACCCGGCTGCGCCAACCACACGGCCCGAAGCATCCACCAACCAGTGGCGCTCCCCAGCCTCTTGCGCCAATTCAGGTGGCAACAAGGATTGCACCGACCACACGGACCCGCCCGGTGACACCACCTCTCGCCATGTGACAGGCAGCGCCGGCAAGGCCGCATAGGAGGGCAACACAAGTGAGACGGGCATCGCCTCAAACGCAAACACATCGACACCCTGGGCCCGCATCAAACGAGAGCAACGCCAAGCGTTATCGACTGGCCCATCGGTGATTTCGGCGAACACCTCATGGGCACGCACATCCATCAGGTTGGCCAAGGCTGACACCTCGACCCGCCGGTACACCTCGGCCGACCAGGCCCGCCAGCGCAGCGCAGGCTGCACAGCCAGCAGGCCAATCAGTAGGGTGGCCGCGAGCACCGGTGCCTGGGCCCGCACCGGCCCGACCACTGACAGGCGCGCCAAGCCATACATGACCACCCCCGCCCACAGCAGGGCCGTCCAGAACAAATAGCGTTCGGCAAACAGCTGCCCGGGATGTTCGTGGAAATAACCCACCCGGTTGGTCGCAATCAGCGCATTGGCCGTGGCCGCGAACACCACCAACGCGAGACCATGCAAGGCCAGGGGCCCCATGCGTTCGCGCCGCCACCACTGGCGGACGGCCGACACGACCACCGCGCCCACCCCCATCAAACCCAACGCGAAGGCGAGCCAGCGCCGCTCGGGCCAACCCAGCGACGACGTGGGCGGCAGAAACTCCAGCCACCACGCACCCCATCGGGCCACCACGTAGTGCACGGCCCAAGGCAAATCCAGCCCCTGCGATTGCCCCCGCACCCCATTCGCACCGGGTAAGAGCCACAGATAGACCACCGCGCAGCCCAGTGCGGAGAGCACCACGCCGCCAGCCACACGCCAGCCGGCGCGCTGCAACACCGCCAGGGCAAACAAGGCGGCAAAGCTGGCCAAACCCGGGCCAAAACTGAAGGTGGCCGCCACACAGCACACCACGCCCAGGCCCCAGCGCCATGTGGATGATCCCGCACCGATGACCGCCGAGCTGCCCACGACAACCGCCAGCAGGATGTACCAGAGGTGCTGGGCCTCATAGGCGTGTATGAACATGCGCGCGTGGGCGCCCCACAGCAACGTCACGGCGAGCGCGACGCTGGCGGCAGCGGCCAGCGGGGTATCCAGCTCGCGCCAGACTTCGCGCAACAACAGTGCCAGAGCCAGAGCGGCAGCCGTCCACGCGGTGAGGGTCAACAGCAGACCCTGCCCATCCAGCCAGAAAAGGTCCAGCCACCGCACCAGGCCGGGCAGCACGGGACGATGCCCGTTCTCCAGGGCCAGCACACCCTCCCACATGCCCAGGGACAGGTAACGTTCGTACAAGCGGAACTGGTCGAGAAAAGGGTGGCGCAGTCCATAGTTGACGACCAGAGATGTGGTCAACAACAGGTGGTACACCGCCAGCGCAAGCACCACCCAAACAGGCCAACGCTTCACGAGCCGGGCCCCTCGGCATGGCGGTACACCCGCCGCACCACAAAGGCCGGGCGGCGCTTGCTTTCGATGTAGGTTCGCCCCACGTACTCGCCCACGATGCCGATACCGATGAGTTGCAGCCCGCCCAGAAAGGTCACGGCCACGATCAGCGAGGCGTAACCCGGCACGTCATGGCCAAAAATCAGCGTGCGCACCAGAATCCACATGCCCCAGGCAAAAGACGCGCTGGCCACCATCAGCCCCAGATAGCTCCAGATCCGCAGGGGTGTGATGGAAAAGCCGGTGATGCCTTCGACCGCCAGGTTCCACAGGCGCCAACCGTTGAAGCTGCTGGTGCCGGCCACACGGCTCTCGCGCACGTAGTCCACCGCCACGGTGCGAAAACCCACCCATGCAAACAAACCCTTCATGAAGCGGCGGCTTTCAGGCAAGGCATTGAGCACGTCGACCACGGCCCGGTCCATGAGGCGGAAGTCGCCCACGTTGTTGGGGATCTGGACGTCGGACATCGCGTTGTGCGCGCGGTAAAACGCCCCTGCGGTGACCCGCTTGAGCCAGCTATCCGAAGAGCGGTCGGCGCGTCGCGCCACCACCACCTCAAAACCTTGCCGCCACAAATCGACCAGTTGCGCCAGCAATTCGGGCGGGTCTTGCAGATCGGCATCCATCGGCACCACCGCTTCGCCCGTGGCCACAGCGATACCCGCCGACAAGGCGGACTCCTTGCCGAAGTTGCGGCTCAGGTCCACCACCACCAGGTTGGTTCGCTGCTGCTGCAAGACAATGAGGCGCTGCAAGGTGTCATCGTGGCTGCCATCGTTGACGCAGACGATCTCGAACGACGCGTCGGACACGGTGGCAAGAGCCTGGTCCAGGCGGGCCAGCAGGCTGTCCAGGGCCAACGCTTCGTTGAAACAGGGTATGACGATGGAGATGCGATTCAAGGGACGGAGCCTGACAGTGAGATGGCCGGATTTTAGGTGCCAAAAATGAAAAACCGGCCACGTGGGCCGGCTTCGAACGTGAGCGCCGGAACGCCTATTTGCGCGCCTGCGCCACCGCGCCCTGCACTTCCTTCCACAGACCCTCCCCCACGTTGGCGGCGATGCTGGCGTTGACAGCGCCCAGCTTCTCACGCATGCGGTTGGCTTCGGCCGGCGAGAGTTCGTTCACCTGCATGCCCTTGGCTTTGAGATCGGCGAGGGCCTTGGCGGCCTCGTCGCGCGTGTCCTTGCGCTCGAACTCGCGGCTCTTCACCGCAGCATCCATCAGCACCTTCTGCTCGGCTTTGCTCAGGCCATCCCAGTACTTCTTGCTCACCGTCACGATCCACGGGCTGTAG
>DASUIK010000374.1:0-22646 GCA_036279795.1 Burkholderiaceae bacterium
GTACCACACGAAGACGCGGCGGCGGATGCGGAAGGTGTAGAGCGGCGGGATGACCCGCGACAGGGGCAGTGCCAAGGCGAGGATCAGGCCCAGGCTGAGCCACATGCGTTCGATCAGGTTGGCCAGCCAGAAGGGCAGGTAGCGCTGCAACAGCGGCGGGCCGCTGCGGATGGCGCGCTCGGCCTCGGGTGCCAGGGGTACCTCGCCGTGTTCCACGCTGGGGTACTCGCGCGCCCGGTTGAACCAGCCTGGCGGGCTGTGCAGTTCCACCGCCGCCTGCGCCATGAGTTGCAGCAGGGCGGGGTGGGTGTCGGCACGGGCCAGCAGGCTGGTGGTGGATGCCACCAGCGGCACATCTTTGGCAGGCAGGTTTTTGGCCAGGTCCACCACACCCTGGGGCAGCGTGACCGGTGTGAGAAAGCCCAGGCGGCGCGCGTAGGCCTGGGACTGAGCAAACGGCAGGAGCCGCACGCCCGGGGTCTGCAGCAGCATCTGCACCATCATGGCCTCGGGGGCTGAGGCGAACACCACCGCGTCCACCTTGCCAGCCAGAAAGGCCATGGTGCCCGGCGTTTGCTCCAGTTGCTGCAGGTGCAAGTCGGCAGGCGAGAGCCGGTTGGCTTCGAGCAGGCGGCGGAACAATTGCGGCACACCGCTGCCGGGCGTGCCCACGTTCACGCGCCAGCCTTTGAGGTCGGTGAGCGCGGTGGGCGGGCCGCCCTTGAGCCGACGCGCGCTGTCCTCGCGGTAGAACAGCCACAGCGGCTCCACGAACAGGCTGCCCAGGCTGACGAGGTTCTCTTGCGCCTCGGGGCCGAGCGCGCCGCTGCCGCCTTGCACAAAACCCAGGTCGGCGCCGCCATCGCTCAACAACAGCAAGTTGTCCGCCGCGCCGTCGCTGTTGCGCAGTTCGACTGTGATGCCGTGGCGCGCCAAGGCCTGCGCATAGGCCTGGCCAAAACGGGCGTAGGCGCCGTTGTCCGGCCCGGTGGCCAGCACCACACGTTTGGGCGGGTTGGGCTGGAGCCAGACGTAGGCCGCGACCAGCAGGCCGATGGTGATGAACACCAGCGGGCCGGCGGAGACGAGCATCTCGCGCAGCGAGACGAGGGTGTAGCGCAGGGAACGTGTCACGCCGGCAACCTTAGCATGGCCGGCGTTGCACAATCCGGGCATGTCTTCCAGCTACCTCAACCTCGTTTTCAGCCGGTCGTGCGATGGCGACCACACCGCTTTGCAGCGTTGGTACAACGACCACATCGGCATCCTTTGGCAGTGCGATTCGCTGCAACGCGCCACGCTGTACCAGCGCGAGGCCGATGTGGCGCACGAGGCCGACTACATCTGCTGCTATGCCTTCCCGGACGAGGCGGGATTTCTGCACTACGAACACGGCGATGCGCGCGAGGCGGCGCGCCTGGTCATCGTGAATGGCTGGGGCAAGGACGGCATTGCCATCACCGCGCGGCGGCAGTTTCGGCGTGTCTGGTCGCAGTCGCGGCGCTCGCAACCTGCGCCGCTGCAAACGGTGCTGGCCTTGCGCTTGGGTGCCGGGCCGTGGCCTGAGGTATCGCGCTGGCTGCTGGACCGTTTGCACGGGCTGCTGGCCAGCGGCCAGGTCAGCTCGGCCACGCTGATGCGTGCGCCCGATGCCAGCGACGCGGGTGGCGAGCTGCTGCTGTGGCTGGGCTCCGACCAAGCTTTGGACGATGCCCACGACTGGCTGGAACAAGCCCAGCCCGGTGTGTGGGGTCAGCCGCCGGCCAGCGTCGAGCGGTTGTGGGCCTGGCGTGGCCGTCAGGTCAGCGACTGGGTGCGCTGACCGCCTCGGTGCTCGGGCTGGGCTCCAGGCTGAGCACGGTGTAGTTGCCGCCCAGTTTGTCGGCGGTGAAGCGCACCTTGTCGCCCGCCTTGAATTGCGTCAGCACGGCCGGGTCTTGCACCTTGAAGGCCATGGTCATGGGGGGCATGTCCAGGTTCTTGATTTCGCCGTGTTTGAGGGTGATGGTCTGGGCGCGTGCGTCCACGCGGCGGACTTCGCCCTCCGTGGTGGGCAATGCCGCCTGCGCCAGGGCCGAGACCGACAGGAAGACCGTGGCCAGCCAGATGCCGATGTGTCTTGTGGTGATGTGCATGGTGTGATGTGGGGGGACAGGTGGTGTGGGTCAGGTGCGGTGGCTCTGGAAGACGCGCGTGGCGCCGCCACGCGACACCAGCAGCACGTCGTAAGGGTCGCGGCGGCCTTTGTACTCGGGGCCGTCCATGCCGGGCGAACCGATGGGCATGCCGGGCACGGCCAGGCCAAGCGCATCGGGTTTTTCACGCAGCAGGCGCAGGATGTCGGCCGCAGGCACGTGGCCCTCGATCACGTAGCCACTCACGCGCGCGGTGTGGCAGCTGCCCAGCGCGTCGGGCATGCCCAGCCGCTTGCGCGCAGCCACGTTGCCGGTGTCGATCACCTGCACCAGAAAGCCGTTGCTTTGCAGGTGCTTCACCCAGTCGCCGCAGCAGCCGCAATTCGGGTCTTTCCAGACCTGCAGCAGCGGCGGTTTGTTGGTAAGTGTGGTTTGGGCTGTTGCCGCACCCGCGATGGCGGCCAAGGCCGCCCCCAAAAGTTGTCTGCGTTTCACAGGTTGCCTTTCGACGCGGGTTGCACCCGCACGGTGCCCACCATGCCGGCCTGGTAGTGGCCGGCGATCAGGCAGGCGAACTTGAATTCACCGGGGCGGTTGAAGGTCCAGACGATCTCGCCGCGCTTGCCAGGGTCCACATGGGCCATGTAGGGTTCGTCGTGTTGCATGCCCGGAAATTTCACCATCAGGGCGGCGTGATCGTCCAGTTCCTGCTGCGTGCCGATCACCAGTTCGTGCAGCAGCTTGCCCCGGTTGCGTATGGCCAGGCGCACGGTTTCGCCTTCGCGCACGTCGATCACATCGGGCTTGAAGCGCATGTCGTCATCCATGGCGATGGTGATGGTGCGTCTGGCCGCGCCGGGCTCAGCGGCAATGCCCCAGGGTTTTTGTTCTTTGATGACATGGGTTGGGCGGTGCGCCTGCGGCCCGTGCGCCAGTGCAGACGATCCCAAGGTGGCCAGGGCCAGAGCCAGGACGGCGGTGTGGGTGTTCATGACGGAGGTCCTTGGGTTCAGTGGTGATCGTGTCCATTGGCGCCGGGCTTGCGCACCTGAACGGTGGCGGGCGTGGGCGCCTGTGCGGCGGCTGGCGCTGCAGGGGTAGCGCCGTTCCATTCATAGGCTTGCGTGCCCGGCGGCTGCTTGAACCAGCCAGGATCGCGGTAGTCACCGGGCTTCTGGTCGCGCCGCACCTTGAGGGTGGTGAACATGCCACCCATCTCGATGGGGCCATACGGGCCTTGGCCCGTCATCATGGGCAGGGTGTTGTCGGGCAGTTCCATCTGCATCTCGCCCATGTCGGCCATGCCACGTTCGCCCATCACCATGTAATCGGGCGCGGCGCGTTGCAGTGGGCGCACCAGGCCTTGGTGGTTGACACCGATCATCGTGGGCACGCCGTGGCCCATGGCGTTCATGGTGTGGTGGCTCTTGTGGCAGTGCAGGGCCCAGTCGCCTTCCTCGTCGGCAATGAATTCGAGCTGGCGCATCTGACCCACGGCCACATCGGTGGTGACCTCGGGCCAGCGAGCCGTCAGTGGCACCGGACCACCGTCGGTGCCCGTGACCTCGAACTCGTGGCCGTGCAGGTGGATGGGGTGGTTGGTCATGGTCAGGTTGCCCACGCGCAGGCGCACCCGGTCGCCCTGGCGGACGTTGAGGGTGTCGATGCCGGGAAAGGCGCGGCTGTTCCAGGTCCAGAGGTTGAAGTCCAGCATGGTGTTGACTTTGGGCACGCTGGCGCCGGGCTCGATGTCGTAGGCGTTGAGCAGGAAGCAGAAGTCGCGCTGCACGTCGCGGATCAGTGGGTGTCGGCCTTTGGGGTGGGTGACCCACAGCCCCATCATGCCCATGGCCATCTGTGTCATTTCGTCCGCGTGCGGGTGGTACATGAAGGTGCCGGGCCGGCGCGCCACGAACTCGTAGACAAAGGTCTTGCCCACTGGAATCTGCCGTTGTGTGAGGCCGCCCACGCCGTCCATGCCGTTGGGCAGGCGCTGGCCGTGCCAATGGATGGTGGTGTGTTCGGGCAATTTGTTGGTGACGAAGATGCGCACGCGATCGCCTTCCACCACCTCGATGGTGGGGCCGGGGCTTTGGCCGTTGTAACCCCACAGGCGGGCCACCATGCCGGGGGCGATTTCGCGCTCCACCGGTTCGGCCACGAGGTGGAATTCCTTGACGCCCTGGTTCATGCGCCAGGGGCAGGTCCAGCCGTTCAAGGTGACGACTGGCTGGTAGGGCTGGCCGTTGGGTGGTATCAAAGGAGGGGCGGTGTCGGCCGATGTCTGGATGACCGGCTCGGGCAGGGCCGCCATGGCCACGCGCGACACGGAGGCAGCGGCCACGGCGGTGAAGGCAGCGCCGCCCAGGAAGGCGCGGCGGGGGAGTGTGGGCTGTGTCATGGTTCAGTGATCGGGGCTGCGCCGCGCGTCGGTGGCGGGGGTGTCGGACGGGGTGCTGGTGGTGTCGGGCTCGCCGCCTGCCAGCAGGTTGTGCAGCGTGGCCTGGGCCAGCCATTGCCGGTGCTGGGCTTGAAGCAGGCGTTGTTCGACGGCCAGGCGTTGACGGGCGCTGCCCAGCAGGTCCCAGGTGCTTTTGAGCATGCCGTTGTAGCGGCGCTGCATGTCGGCCAACTGCTCGGTGTGCAGGGCCAGCAGCTGGTTCAGTTGTGTCGCGAGGGCTCGGCTGGTCAGAAGCGCTTCCCAAGCCTCGCGCACTTGAGACTGCAAGCTTGCCGCTTGTGCCTCGGCGCGCAGGTCGGCTTCCAGGGCACGTTCCAGTTCGGCAGGCCAGGCGAGCGCGACCGGGTTGATGGTGGCGACCGGCATGCCCTGCTGGGTGGCATGTTGCGCCGACGCCAGAAGTTGTTGCCGAGCGGCCATCAGCTGCTCTTGCGTTGCGCCGCGGCGTTGGCGCTGGGCTTCGACGCGTGCGAGGGCCACGGCGGGGTGGTTTTGTGCGGCTTGAGCCTGCAGCTTGGGGAGATCGGAATCTCCACCGGACGCCTGTAGGTCCGGGGCCGCCGGCAGGGTTTGGGGCAAGTGAGGTCGTGGCTGTGCATCCGCAAGTGCCAGCTCCCGCACCAGCGCTTCCAACGCGGCCTGAGCCTGCTGGCGCGCCTGGTCGCGCGCCAACTGGGCTTCCAGGGCGACGGCTTGCTCCTGATGCCATTGGGCCTGGCTCCAGTTGCCGACTTGCGCCATGCGGCGCCCCAGTTCAGCGCCGGTGCGGGCGGCGTCGGCGCTGGCGTCGGCCAGCACCGCCAAGCGGTCAGCGAGCACGGCGTTCGACCACAGGGTCTGGACCCGCAGCCGCAGGGCCAGCGCGTCGCGGCGCTGTGCCAGCCGTTCGCTGGGGGCCAGGCCTGGGCGGTCAAACAACTCCGGCCGGCGTGCGAGTGCCATGCTCTGGGCTTGCGCCAGCGTCAACACGTCATCGCGGGGCGGAGCGGCGACCGCGTTGTCCGGCTCGGTTTTGATCAGATCGAGGTGACCGCGCAAAAAGCGGCCAACAGCTTCATTGGCTTGGCGCCAATCGAGGGGTTCGGCGATAGGCGCTTGGGCGGCAGCGGCGCCGCCGGGCATGGCCAGCAGCGGCGATGCACATGCCAGTGCGATGGCACCAAGGCGGGCGCGCCAGCGCGCCCGACCGGGACAAACAGACAACATGAGGGTCTCCAGAGTGAACACACAGGCACGCGTTGGGCGTGCCGACCAGGCCCGCAAGGGGCGGGTGGTTCAGGCTCTGGGGGGTTTGAGTTGGGGCGGGGCAATGGCGCTCAACGCGCTCCAGCCGAGGGCGTGGGGCCGTACTTCGGGCAGGGCGGGAGCGGCCCAGCCGGGCACGGTCAAACCGGCCAACGGGCCGTGGCACACGCTGCAGTCGCCACAGGCACTGCCGTGGTCTTTCACAGGTTCGCTGGCTTTCTGGGTGGAGTTTTCGGCCCCGTGGCAAGGGTGGGCTTCCGGCGCCATGGCCATCATCACTTCGTGGGTTTCAGTGGGCACATGTTGCACGGCCATGGCGTCGCCCGCCCACAGCCGCATGGGCAGCAGGCAGATCATCATCCACATCAGGAAGCGGCGCATGGTTGAATGATACCGGGGTGTCGCAAAAGTTCGCTTTGATGTTGTCAGTGCACATGGCCATGGCTGTGGTTGTGGTCTGGTGCCTCAGGTTTGCCGGCCAGTTCGGCACGCGCTTGGCGCACCACTTGCCAGCCTGCGCTCAGGGCCAGGGTGGCCATGACGGCGGCCACGGCCAGGTCGGGCCAAGCACTGCCGGTGCCGAAGACGCCCAGGGCGGCCAGCATCACCGCCAGGTTGGACAGCGCGTCGTTGCGCGAGCAGAGCCAAACGCTGCGCATGTTGGCGTCACCGCTGCGGAAGCTGTATAGCAACACGGCCACGCCGGTGTTGGCCAGCAGGGCGATGAAGCCGACCACGCCCATGGTCAGGGCCTCGGGCACGGCGCCGACGTGCCAGGTCCAGCCCGCCTTGAGCAACACGAACACGCCGTAGCCAAACATGCACACGCCTTTGATCAAGGCCGCGCGGCTTCGCCAGCTCAGGGCCATGCCCAATACGGCAAGCGACAAGGCGTAGTTGGCGGCGTCTCCGGCGAAGTCCACCGCGTCGGCGAGCAGTGATACGGAGTCGGCTTGCAGTCCGCTCCAAAGCTCGACCAGGAACATGGTGGCATTCACCACCAAGGCGATCGAGAGCGCGCGCCGCCAACGGGGATCGGGCGCGTTGTGTTGTTCAGATGTGTCGGTGTGGCAGGAGGTGCAGGCCATGGTCGGTCTTGAACGTGGTGAGTGGGTGTGAGACCATTGGAAACCTTCAAGTGGGTTGAAAGTCAAGCATGTCCGCACCGGCACCGTCCAACACCCCGGTCCATCGCATTGGCGAGGCCGCGCGCCGCTGCGGTGTGAGTGCTGCCAACATCCGCTACTACGAATCACAGGGCTTGCTGCCCGCGCCCGTGCGCAGCGAGGGCGACTACCGGCTCTACAGCGAGGCCGACGTGCACCGCCTGCGGTTCATTCGCCTGTGCCGGGCGATGGACATGTCGCTGGACGAGGTGCACACGCTGGTGGCGCTGGACCTCAACAACAAGGCCGACTGCCAGACCGCGCGCACGGCCCTGAACGCACACCTGCAGCATGTGCGCGAGCGCCTGGCCGAGTTGCGTGCATTGGAGCGCGATCTGCGCAGCCTGCGCGAGCGCTGCGATGGATCGGATGCCCAGTGCCACATCATTGAGGCGCTGCACGCGCGTGCCGATGAGGCGGCCTTGCCCCCAGGCGAGCCGCCTCATCGGCGGCGTCACCTGTGAACCTATCGGTCCAACTGCGCTTGCGCCTTGTCCAGCCACATCTGCAGGCTGTCCAGCAGATCGGTCTGGCTGAAGGAGCAGCTTTCTTCAGCGAACAAGGCCGAGGATTCAAGCCTGTCCAAGAGCCCCAGCAGCACCTCAGCGTAGCGCGGCGGCAGGGCGCTGAGCAACACGTGCCGTTGCCGTGCCGTGGCTGAAAAGTCGGGCACACGTTGGGTGCCGTTGCGCAAGGCTTGCAGGCCTTGGCGAAGGGTGTCGAGTTCGGCGTGGGGTGTGGTCATGGCATCGTCAATTGGTCACGCGCTGCGGGGCCATGGCCTGCGGGGCGGGGGAGGTCAGCAGCACCAGCAGCCCCAGGCCCGCGAACACCGCGCCCAGCCAGGGCAAGTGGTCAAAGCCCAGCACCGGGCTGCCCAGCCCACCGACCGCCGCACCCAGCGCGGTGCCGAAGTACAGCATGGAGGTGTTCAGGCTCAGCAGCAAAGGGGCTTGGGGTGGTGACACGTTGGCCAGGCGCGACTGTTGTGGCGCCATCATGCCAAAGCCACAAATGCCCCAGGCCACCAGTGCCAGCACCAGCGGCAGGTACATGCCCTTGGTCAGTGGCACCAGCAACATCATCAGCAACAGGCCGCTGAGTTGCACGCGCAGCGAGGGCAGGGCGCCAAAGCGGTCGGTGGCCCAGCCGCCCGACAGGGTGCCCGCCACACCAGCCAGACCAAACACCACCAGCGTGCCCGAGAGCGCGGCGGGGCTCAGTGGCACCAGCGACAGCAACACGGGGCCGATGTAGGAAAACACGCTGAAGATGGCGGTGAAGTACAGCAGCGTCATGGTCAGGGTGCGCACCACCTCGCTGCGTTTGAGCAAGCCACCCAGACCTTTGAAGCTGGACCCCGGCGCGTCCACGTGGGCGGGCATCAAGCGCCACACCAACAACATCATCACCAGCAGGCAGGCCAAAACACCGATCTGCGGCCAGCGCCAGCCGTGGGCCAGGCCAATCCAGGCGCCCAGCGGCACGCCGATCACATAGCTCATGCTCATGCCGAGGAAGGTGGTGGACAAAGCCTTGCCGCGTTGTGCCGGTGGCACCAGCGCCACGGCGATGCCCGCGGCCAGTGGCGTGAACGAGGCCCCCGCCCCCATCAGCACGCGGCCCAGCAGCAGGGTGCGCAAGTCGGTGGCCAGCGCGGACACCAACACCCCGAGCGCGAACATGGCCAAGGTGGCCAGCACGGCCGTGCGCCGCCGCCAGCGGCCTACCAGCACCAGCAACACCGGGGCCAACAGCGCGGTGGCGAAGGCGTAGGCCGTCATGTTCTGGCCAACGGCTTGGACAGGTTGTTTCAGGTCGGCCGCCACCTGCTCCAGGATGCCGCCCAGGCCAAATGCGCCCGTGCCCAAGACCAGGTTGCACAAGGCGAAGAGGTACAGCAGGCCGGGCAGGCGTGCGGGTGGGGGGGTGGACGTAGACATCAATGCGCGGGCCGTTGGACGACCCGCGATGATGCCAGCAAGCTGCAGAACGTGCTGTCGGCAGCGCGATCAGGAGCGGAGTCAGTGCCCGAGGATTTTGGACAGGAAGTCCCGGCTGCGCTCGTTCTGTGGGTTGTTGAAAAACTCGTGTGGCGTGTTCTGCTCCACGATCTGGCCTTGGTCCATGAAGATCACGCGGTCGGCCACGGCTTTGGCAAAACCCATTTCGTGCGTGACACAAATCATGGTGATGCCCTGGTTGGCCAGCTCGATCATCACGTCCAGCACCTCTTTGATCATTTCCGGGTCGAGCGCCGAGGTGGGCTCATCGAACAGCATGATCTTGGGGGTGAGGCACAGCGCGCGCGCAATTGCCACGCGCTGCTGCTGGCCGCCGGAGAGCTGCAGGGGGTACTTGCCCGCCTGCTCGGCGATGCGCACCCGCTTGAGTTGGGCCATGGCACGCTCTTCTGCCTCTTTTTTGGGCATCTTGCCCACCCACATGGGCGACAGCGTGAGGTTCTCCAGCACCGTGAGATGGGGGAACAGGTTGAACTGCTGGAACACCATGCCGACTTCTTTGCGCACCTGATCGATGGCCTTGATGTCGTCGTTGAGCTCGATGCCGTTGACGCGCAGCGTGCCTTGCTGGTGCTCTTCCAGACGGTTGATGCATCGGATGAGGGTGGACTTGCCCGAACCGGATGGCCCGCAGACCACAATGCGTTCGCCTTTGGCGACCGAGAGGTCGATGTCGCGCAACACGTGGAAGCTGTTGCCGTACCACTTGTTGACCTTCTCGAAGGTGATGATGGGTTCGCTCATGACGTGGCTCGTGTTGTGTTTCAGCGCAGCTTGCTCTTGTTGACTTGTTTCTCGACCCACAGGCTGTAACGCGACATGGCGAAACAGAAGCTGAAGTAGATGAGGGCGATGAACAGGTAGGCCTCGACCTTGAAGGGCCGCCAGTCGGCGTCGGAGTTCAGCGCCAGCCCCATGGCGCCGGTCAGCTCGTACAGGCTCACGATGGTGACCAGCGAGGTGTCCTTGAAGATGGAGATGAAGTTGTTCATGATGCCTGGCACCACCATGGCCAGGGCCTGCGGCAGCACGATCTTGCGCTGGGTCTGCCAGTAACTCAGGCCCAGCGTGGCGGCGGCTTCGATCTGTCCCTTGGGGATGGCCTGCAGGCCACCCCGGATCACCTCGGCCATGTAGGCTGCGGCGAACAGCGTGATGCCCGCCAGCACGCGGATCAGCACGTCGATGCTGACCCCCTGTGGCATGAACAGCGGGAACATGAACGAGGCCATGAACAGCACCGAGATCAGCGGCACGCCACGGATCAGCTCAATGTAGATGACGCAGAAGCTGCGGATAGCGGGCATGCGTGAGCGTTTGCCCAGCGCCACCAGGAGCGCGATGGGAAAGGCCATCACGATGGACAGCGAGGACAGCATGATGGTCAGGGGCAGGCCACCCCAGCGGTCGGTCTCGACCACGCTCAGGCCGAACTTGCCGCCGTACATCAAGGTGAACACGGCCACCAGCACCACCGCCCACAACACGGCCAGCCAGCGGCGCCAGAACATGCGCATGCAGCTGGCCACCAGCAGGCCCACCATCAGCGCGGTGGCCAGCACAGGGCGCCATTGTTCGTCAAAGGGGTAGCGGCCGAGCAGAATGAGACGGTACTTGGCGGCCACCACGCCCCAGCAGGCCCCCACGCCATCGGCACGGCAGGCGTCGAAGTCAGGTCGCCAGGAGGCGCTGAACAGCGCCCAATTGAGCAGCCCGGGCAGGTACCACAGGAGCAGGCTGCCGATGATGACCGTGGCCAGCGAGGTTTTGATGTCGCCGAACAGGTTGTGGCGCAGCCAAGCCACGGGCCCCTCCGTGCGGTTGGGCGCCAGCCGGGCCGGGATGGGGACAAAGGTGTGTGTGGGTGTGTTCATGGGCGTGCCACCTTCAACGTTCCTTGATCGCCGCGCGGTCGTTGTACCAGTTCATCAGCAGCGATGTGGCCAGCGAAGTGGTGAGGTAGACCGCCATCACGATGGCGATGCATTCCACGGCCCGGCCGGTCTGGTTGATGGCGGTGTTGGCAATCGAGACCACGTCGGGGTAGCCAATGGCCACCGCGAGCGAGGAGTTCTTGGTCAGGTTGAGGTACTGGTTGGTCAGCGGCGGGATGATCACGCGCATCGCCTGCGGCAACATCACCAGCCGCATTTCCTGACCTTTGTTGAGGCCCAGCGCGGCCGATGCCTCAGCCTGGCCACGTGGCACCGACTGGATGCCGGCGCGCACCACCTCGGCCACGAAGGCGGCGGTGTAGATGGTCAGGCCCAGCAGCACGGCGATGAACTCCGGCGTGAGCGAACCACCCCCCTCGATGGCGAATTCGCCTTCCTTGGGGAGCGACATGGCGGTGGGGGCGCCGCCGATGATCCAGCCCACCAAACCGGCGCCAATGATGACGGCCAGCGGTGCCCAGAACACGCTGGGCGGCTTGCCCGTGGCTTCAAATCGGCGTTGTGCCCAGCCTCGGTGCAACCAGGCCAAGGCCACACCGGCGAGCAAGCCGATGGCGGCCCACAGGTGGCCGGGTGCCCATTCAGGGATGGGGAAGTTGACACCGCTTTTGCTGAGGAACAAGGGGCCGACACGCCAGGCCTCGAACGAGGCAGGCAAGAGCTCGGTCAACAGCAGATACCACATCAGCAGCTGCAGCAGCACGGGCACGTTGCGGAAAAACTCCACGTAGGCCGAGCACAGGCCACGCACCAGCGCGTTGCGCGAGAACCGCCCCACGCCAATGAGGGTGCCGATCAAGGTGGTCAACACGATGCCCAGCAAAGCCACACGCAAGGTGTTGGCCAGGCCGACCAAAAATGCACGCCAGTAAGGCTCGGCGGAATCGAAGGGGAAGAGGCTTTCGCCGATGTCGAAGCCGGCGCTGGACTTGAGGAAGTCGAAGCCGCTCTGGATGCCACGCACACGCATGTTTTCCAGCGTGTTGTGGGCCAATACCCACACCATCAGACCGATGGCGGCAACGGCGATGACCTGGTAGACCAGGCCCCGGAAGGCCTGGCTGCGCCACGACCATCGGTTGGTTTTGCTGGGTGGAGGTGCGCTCATGGGAACACTCGAACACCGCCTGTGCGGCAGGCCGCACAGGCAGGAGGGGCAAAGAAGGGGCACATGGTCAGATGCTCATGTGCCCCGGCCGGTCAAGATGGTTCAGCGAACCGGGAAGGCGTACTGCAGACCGCCCTTGGTCCATTGGTTGTTCAGGCCACGTGGCAGCGCCAGCGCCGATTTGGGGCCCACGTTGCGCTCGAAGATTTCGCCGTAGTTACCGGTGGCCTTGATGCCGCGCAGCAGCCATTCCTTGTCCAGGCCCATGAGCTTGCCGGAGTCTTCGTTGCCACCGCCCAGCAGGCGTTGCACCACGGGGTCGGTGCTGGTGGCCTTGAGCTGGTCGGCGTTGGCGGCGGTCACACCGTACTCTTCGGCTTCGATCAGGCCGTACACCACCCACTTGGCGATGGTGAACCACTCGTCGTCACCGCGACGCACCATGGGGCCCAGGGGCTCCTTGGAGATCAGCTCGGGCAGGATCACGTGTTCTGCCGGATCTTTGGCTTCCTTGTTGCGCACCGAGGCCAGGCCCGAGGCGTCGGTGGTGTAGGCGATGCAGCGGCCAGCGAAGTAGGCGCCGGTGGCGGCTTCCACTTTCTCGAACACCACCGGCTTGATGCCCAGGTTGTTGGCCTTGGCGTAGTCGGTCAGGTTCTTTTCGGTGGTGGTGCCGGACTGCACGCACACGGTCTGACCCTTGAGTTGTTTGGCGCTCTTGATCTTGCTCTTGACCGGCACCATGAAGCCTTGGCCGTCGTAGTAGGTGACCGCGGTCTGCACCAGGCCCAGCGAGGCGTCGCGGGTCAAGGTGAAGGTGGTGTTGCGCGACAGGATGTCCACTTCGCCCGATTGCAGGGCGGTGAAACGCTGCGCGGCGTTCAGCGGCACGTACTTGACCTTTTCGGCATCGTTCAGTACGGCGGCGGCGATGGCGCGGCAGATGTCCACGTCCAGGCCAGTCCACTTGCCACTGGCGTCGGCGGCGGAGAAGCCCGCCAGACCGGTGTTGACGCCACACACCACCTGGCCACGCGCCTTGATGGCGTCCAGCGTTTTGCCGGCGTGCGCGGGCAGGGCGGCCAGAGAAGCGGCAAACGCGACAGCGGCGGTGGCGAAGTGCAGGGTCTTGAATTTCATGGATGGACTCCAGTTTTTGAACATCAGGATGGGTATGGCCGGCCGGACAGGCCTGCCAAGCGCGGAACTGTAACGTGGGGCAAAAGCAGGCAGCATCGGGGTTTACGCTGGCGCTTCATGCAAATGCCTCATGGGTTTTTCGCCTATTGCGCTGAGCGGAGGATGCAGGTTCCATGCCACATAGGGCGGGTTCCGGCGCTAACATGGTCTCAATGCAAGATCGTTCACATTCCATCCACAGAAAAGAGGCCCCCAAGGGCTTGGCCCGACTGTGGCAACCCCGTCGCGCGGTGTTTTGGCTGATGGTGGCGGTCAACCTACTGTCCACGTTCTGGGGGTGGTTGTTGCGCAGCGACCTGCTCAACGCCCTGGGCATGGTGGTGGTTGGGGTGTTGGCCCTGGGCAACACCGTGGTCGGGATGTGGTTGGTATGGCGCCTGGTGCGCGGCGACTGAATCCGAGACTGGGGCTCAGGCCGGCCGCGGCACGATGTGACGGTAGGCGTGCCACGTGGCGTGTCCGATCACCGGGCCGCTCACCAGCAGCCCCAGAAACGCTGGCAGCATGGACAGGCCGATCACCGCCGTGATCAGTCCGCCCCACAGCAGCATCACCCCGGGGTTTTGCAGGCTGGCGCGGATGCTGGTGAGACCGGCCGAAATCGCGTCCACCTGCCGGTCCATGATCATGGGGATGGAGATGACGCTGGTGACGAAGATGAGGCCGGCAAACACCGCGCCCACCACCACGTAGGTGATCAGGAAACTGATGTTCTCGGGTGCGATCAGGGCGGGCAGCAGCTTGTCGGTGCTGGGCATGGTGTTGAAGGTCACCGCAAAAACCACCAGCGACGCCCGTCCCCACAACATTTCCAGAATCAGCAACACACCCGCAAAAATCGCCATGGTGCCCTTGGTGGGGCGCCAGGCGGTGAGTGAGTCACCGAGACGGGGCACCTGGCCCTGTTCCAGTGCGCGGCTCGCGTGGTAGAGGCCCAAACAGAGGAAAGGCCCCATCAGCAAAAAGCCCGCGCTCAGTGCCAACACATAGGCCGGCGCGGTGCGAAACACCCACAGCAGCGCGTGGCCCATGACAAAAAAACACAGGCCATAAAACAGGCCCAGCTGGGGCGCTCGCTTGAAGTCGGCCCAGCCCAGCGCCAGCCAGCGCAGCGGATCGGTCGGGCGCAACGGGGTCAGGGGCAGCGAGAAGATGGACGGCCCCTGCTCTTCGGCCGGGGCCTGTGTGTTTGACGTGGTGGGCTGTTCAGGTTCGGTGGCGGCGTTCATGGGGGCGTGCATGTGAGGCAGTGGCCTGAACATACCGCACGGGGTAGGCTTGCGGGACTGTGGTTTTCCCGCCCGCATACACTGCCGCCATGAGCGCCCATTTCCTTCCCCCGTGTGTGCCGTCCGAGCGGTTGTTGCCCACCCTTCAACAGCAGGGCTACGCCGTCCTGGACGCGCGTTCCGTACAGCATTGGGCGGGGCTGTCGGCCCAGTCGCTGGCTGCCTTGCAGCCCGCCTGGGACGATCTGCCCAGCGATGCCTACCTCAAAGACGGTGGCCGCTACCGGCGCCGCCGCCACAGCTGTTTTGTGGTGGACGGGGAGAAGGTGGAACAGGCGCCCCACCGCGCCCACTGGCAGCCCGTGGCCTACAACGCCTTGCACGGCGGCATGCTGCGCTGGTTCGAACCCATGGACCCTGCCATGGTGGCCAATCCCACCTGGACGCAATTGCTGCGGCAGCTGTCGGCAGCGGCGTCCAGCCTGAAGGGCCAGCAGCCCTGGTACATCGAATCGCACCTGTTTCGCATCGACACCACCGACGGCATCGGTCGCCCCACGCCCGAGGGCGCGCACCGCGATGGCGTGGACTTCGTGGCGGTGTTTATGGTGGGGCGCCACCGCATCAAGGGCGGCGAAAGCCGCGTCTTTGAGGCACAGGGACCCAACGGCCAACGCTTCACGCTGACCGAATCCTGGTCGCTGCTGCTGGACGACGAGCGCGTGATCCATGAAACCACGCCCATCCAGCCGGTGGACGGGCCGGATGGCCTGGGTTGGCGCGACACGCTGGTGATCACCCTGCGTGCCGGCGGTTTCCAGGAGTGAGCGTGCGGACTTGGTCTTATTGCGGCACGAAGCCGGTGTCCTTGATGATCTTGGCCCAGACCTTCGCGTAGGCCGCCTCGCGCGCGGCCAGTTGCTGGCTGTTGCTGTAGCCCACGGTGAGGCCCATGGCAGTGAGCTTGGCATGCACATCGGGCAGGGCCAGCGCTTTTTGCAGTGCGGCGCCGAAGGCTTCGATGGTGGCGGGTGGCGTACCTGCCGGGGCGAAGATGCCGTAGTAGGGCACGTCCTCGAAACCGGCCAGGCCCAGCTCGGCGAAGGTGGGCACATCGGGCAGGGCAGCCTGGCGCTTGTCGCCCAGCACCGCCACCACACGCAGCTTGCCGGCCTTGTGGTTCTCGATGAAGTCGGGTACCGAGGCCACGCCGGCCGGGATCTGGTTGCCCAGCATGTCGCCCATCAGCGGCGCGCTGCCGCGGTAGGGCGCTGCCACCAGGTCGAGTTTGTACTTGCCGCCAATCACCTTGACGAGGAACTCGGGCACCGAGGCCGGAGCGGGCACGCCCACCGAGCCCTTGCCCTGCTTTTGCGTCCAGGCCACGTACTCGTTGAAGCTCTTGGCTGGCGTGCCGCCCGAGACGGCGAAGGCGTTCACGAAAGTGGCAAAACCTGCCACCGGCACGAAGTCTTTGGCCGGCTCGTAGCCGGGGTTCTTCATGACCAGCGGCAGGATGGAGATGCTGTGGTCGTGTGAGAGGAAGAAGGTGGTGCCGTCCGGCGCAGCGGCCTTGAGCGCCTGGCCGGCGATCTGACCTCCGGCGCCCGGTTTGTTGTCCACCACCACGGTGGCGCCCAGCGCGTCCTTGAGCGGTTCGGCCAGGATGCGGGCGATGGCGTCGGTGCCGCCCCCAGGTGGGAAACCCACCATCAGCTTGATGGTCTTGCCACTCTGCGCGTGGGCCAGGTTGCCCAGCAAACCAGCGGCGAGCAAGGTGGCACCCAGTGCGCAACGCAGCAGGGGCCGGCGGGAGATTCGGGACATGGAGTGACTCCTGAAAGAGGCAGCGCAAAACGCGCGGAGCCCGAACCTTACCGCAATTCCCACCCCCGACTCACCCCCGTATCGGGCCCGGTGCCACCAGCAGTCCCACGGCCTCGCGCAGCACGGGTGGCATGTGGCGGTAGCTCTCGCTGCTGGGCGACAGGCTGTAGCGGCGGCCTGCCGGCAGCAGGTGCAGGCGTACGCCCAGCATCTCCAGTCTCTCGCGGCTCTCGATGTCTTCGAAGTTGCTGCGCAGTTGGCGGCCGTCGAGCAAGGTGACCGCACCCCGACCCACCACCTCGATGCCCATGCCACGCTCGATCACCAGCGCGGTGTCTTCGTCGATACCTACCCCCAACATGTCGGGGCGTTGGGCCAGCACGGAGAGCAGCCGGCCCAGGCGGCCTCGCTCGGAGAAGTGCTGATCGATGATGGCGCGCGACACGAAGCCCAGGCCCAGGTCCAGCTCGGCGGCCTCCTTTTCGGGCAGGCGGGGGGCATCGCCTTGCGCCAGCATGTGGCGCGACAACACCGCCGCGCCCGCGCTGGTACCGGCGATGCAACAGCCGCGCACGTGAAACGCGGTGTGCAAGGCACGGAAAGCTTCGGTTTCCCACAGCAGCGCCATCAGTCGGCTTTGGTCGCCCCCTGAGATGAAAAGCCCATCGGTGTCGAGAATTTGGTCGACCACAGCGGTGCTGTTGGCGTGGTCCACGGTGGGGATGTCGAGGTGGGCGGTGTGGTGCACCCCCAGTTCGGCAAACACGCGCTGATAGGCCTGCCACACGCCTTGGGGGTCGCCGCTGGCGGCGGAGAGCACGCGGATGCGAGCGCCCGGGCCGCCACACAGCTCCACAAAGCGGCGCAGGATGACGCGGTCCTGCATGCGGTCTTCTGCGCCGCCGATGGGCATCAGCCGGCCCAGGCGGCGAGGTAGTGCGGGGGAGCTTGGCGAGGTTTGTGCCAGAGCGTGTGGCACCAGCGGTGCCAGGGCAGCCAGTTGCACCAGGTGTCGTCTTTGCAGCATCGTCGGGGGAGCGGTGAGAGAGTGTGCATTATCCCCGCACCGTGTGACAGTCCACTGCAAGCACAATGACGGTCATGGCCGAATTACCCCTCCCCGATTCCCGCCCGACACCGCTGCGGTTGCTGCCGCCCGACGACACCCAGCGCGTGCTGTTGCACAACGAGGTGCACGCCCGGCCCTCCGCCCGCATCCGACTGCCGGCCCTGATCGTGTTCGTGGCCGTGCTCAACGAGGGAATCTCCCGCGAGCAGGAATGTGAGCACCTGCGCAAACTGCCGGGGCAAGCCGATTTGCCGCTCGAGAGCCTGCACGCCAATTTCCTGCGGCTGCGTTTCGAGCAGCACACGCTCAAGTGGGAACGCCACACCGAGTTCACCCGGTATTCCCTGGTGCAGGCCCTGCCCGAAGGCGCTGGCCTCGGTGCGGCGCAGCCCGATCTGCTGCGCGAGTTGGCCGTGCCCGCCGACTGGGTGGCCAGCATCCCGGGGCGCACCGTGGCCGCGATTCAAATGGCCATGGTCAACGCCGAATGGCCCGAGCCCACGCCCGAAGGCCATGCGGCCCTGATGGTCCAGGCGCAGCGTTGGTTGGGTCGTGACAGCCTCTTGGCCTCGCAACTGGGCGGTGGTCACTCCTGGGCGCTGACCGACTTTGCCTTGCGCGCTGACGGCTTCGAACGCGTGCTCGTGATTGCTCCACCAGGCACCACCGAAACCCGGGTGGGCCGCGTTTCGCAGCGCCTGCTGGAACTGGAGACCTACCGCCTCATGGCGCTGCGTGGCTTGCCGGTGGCCAAGGCCTTGTCGCCCATGCTGGCCGATGCCGAGCGCCGTTTGGCGGCCATCACCGCTCAACTGGAGAACAAGAGCACGTCCGAGCAGGCGCTGCTGGACGAACTGGTGTCGGTGGCCGCCAGCGTGGAGCGTGCCACGGCCGAACACACCTACCGCTTTGCCGCCACCCGCGCCTACGACACCTTGGTGTCGCAGCGCATCACTGAGCTGCGCGAAAAAGCGATCCCAGGCACCCAGACCATGGGCGAGTTCATGCAGCGGCGCCTGTCGCCAGCCATGGCCACGGTGGTGGCCACCGCACAGCGCCTGGCCTCGCTTTCCGAGCGCATCTCGCGTGCGAGCGACCTGCTGCGCACCCGGGTGGACATCGTCACCGAAGCGCAGAACCAGCAACTGCTGGAAAAACTCACGCGCGGCCAAGAGCTGCAACTGCGGCTGCAGACCACGGTGGAGGGGCTGTCCATCGCCGCGATCTCTTACTACGTGATCAGCCTGTTGCTCTACCTCGCCAAGGCCGGCAAGGCTGCGGGCCTGCCGCTGCATCCCGAGCTGGCCGCCGGTGTGCTGGTACCTGTGGTGTTGTGGGCGGTGTGGCGCACCACGCAACGCATCCACCAGCGGCTGCACAGCGACGGCCACTGACCCCTTTCTATTTTCGGAGACCCCATGAACATCCTCGTGCTGCACGGCATCAACCTCAACATGTTCGGCAAACGCGATCCCAAGCAATACGGGTCGGCCACGTTGGCTCAAATCGATGAGCAACTGCGGGCTTTGGGCCAGGAGCTGGGGGTGACCGTCGAAACCTTCCAGACCAATTTTGAAGGTGCCATGTGTGAGCGCATCCACCAGGCCCATGCCGATCAGGTGAGCGCGGTGGTCATCAATGCTGGGGCCTGGACCCACTACAGCTACGGCATACGTGACGCGCTGGCCATCCTGGCTTGCCCTATCGTCGAGGTGCACATGTCGAACGTGCACGCGCGCGAGCCCTTCCGGCACCACTCGGTGATCGCCGAGATTGCTCAGGGCCAAATCGCCGGCTTTGGCGTGGACAGCTATTTGCTGGGCTTGCGCACGGCGGTCAACCACGCGCGCAAGGCCGTGTGAGCGTGTGTGGGCTGTGGCTGCAGCACTGAAGCTCCACAGCCAACCCGGCCACTCGGTGGCGGAAATCGTGTGGGCTTACCGGCCAGCTTGTTCCAGCGCTTCATTGCGCTGCCGGCCCAGCTCGGTCGATTGTTGCAGTTGCTCCTGTAGCTTGTCAGAGGTGACCTTGCCTTGCTCGATCTCCTGCTTCTTGGTCACACCCACTGCCGCAGCCGTGCCGGCCGTCTCCATGCCACAGGCGCAGAGCATCAGCGTGGTGGCCACGACGGGCATGACGACGCACAGGAATCTTGGGATCATTGGAGTGGCCCTTTGAAGCAACTGGCCGTATTTTCGGCGCATCGATCCCCAGCCATGAAAAAAGCCCCTCGCCGTGACAGCAAGGGGCTTTCAAATGTGGTGCCGGAGAGAGGAGTCGAACCCCCGACCTTCTCATTACGAATGAGCTGCTCTACCAACTGAGCTACACCGGCGCAGCCCGAGATTCTAGCAAATCCTGGGCGGGTGTTTCACGAGGGCGAGGACGGATCGAGGTGGTAGCGGGTGACGCGCTCGACTTCGTTCTTCGAGCCCAGGATCACGCTCACGCGCTCGTGCAGCTTGGTGGGCTGCACGTCGAGGATGCGCTCTCGGCCGTTGGTGGCGGCGCCACCGGCCTGTTCCACCAGCCAGCCCATGGGGTTGGCTTCGTACATCAGGCGCAGCTTGCCCGGCTTCTCGGGCTCGCGTTTGTCCCAGGGGTACATGAAGATGCCGCCGCGGGTGAGGATGCGGTGCACGTCGGCCACCATGGAGGCGATCCAGCGCATGTTGAAGTCTTTGCCGCGTGGGCCTTCCTTGCCGGCCAGGCATTCGTCCACGTAGCGTTTGACCGGTGCGTCCCAGTGGCGCATGTTGCTCATGTTGATGGCGAATTCCTTGGTGTCGGCGGGAATCTGCACGTTTTCCTGCACCAGCACGAAGGAGCCTTGCTCGCGGTCGAGGGTGAACATGGCCACGCCGTCGCCCACGGTCAGCACCAGGGTGGTTTGGGGGCCGTAGACGCAGTAGCCGGCCGCCACCTGTTTGTGGCCGGGTTGCAGGAAGTCCTGCTCGGTCACGCCAGGGTGGTCGTCGGCCTTCTTGAGCACGCTGAAGATGGTGCCGATGCTGACGTTGACATCGATGTTGGAGGAGCCGTCCAGGGGGTCGAACATCAACAGGTATTCGCCTTGCGGGTATCGGTTGGGCACCAGGTAGATGCCTTCCATTTCCTCGCTTGCCATGGCAGCCAGGTGGCCACCCCATTCGTTGGCCTCGATCAGCACCTCGTTGGCGATGATGTCCAGCTTCTTTTGGACTTCGCCTTGCACGTTCTCGCTGCTGGCCGTGCCCAGCACGTCGCCCAAGGCGCCTTTGTTGACGGAGTGGCTGATGTGTTTGCAGGCACGCGCCACCACTTCCAGCAGCAGGCGCAGGGCCGGCGGGATGCGGCCGTCCACACGCTGTTGTTCGACCAGGTAGCGGGAGAGGGAGATGCGTTTCATGGTGGGTCAGTCTTTCAGGGCGTGGGTCACGACTTCGCGCACGTCGTTGCTGAGGTCGGGCTTGGCGGCCACGCGTGCGATGGCCTCGCGGGCTGCGCTGCGATAGGGTTCGGCCAGCTTTTTCCAGCGGTCCAGTGCACGCGCCAGGCGGGCGGCCACCTGGGGGTTGAAGCCGTCGATTTCCATCACGCGCTCGCTCCAGAACACGTAGCCACCGGCGTCGGCGCGGTGGAAGGCGGCCGGGTTGGCCTGGCAGTAGGTGGAGAGCACGCTGCGCGCGCGGTTGGGGTTGCGCAGCTGGAAGTCGGGGTGCTGCATGAGTTGGCGCACCAGAGGCAGCACGTTGCCGTTGCGGTCGGGCGCACCGGCCTGCAGGGCGAACCACTTGTCCAGAGCCAGGGCTTCGTCTTTGAACAGCGTGTGGAAGCGCTGCAGTGCGGGTTTGGCCAGCTCGCTGCCGCTGACCACCAAGGCCGAGAGGGCGTTGAAGCGATCGGTCATGTTGCCCGCGTCTTTGAAGCGCTGGTAGGCCTTGCCTGGCCAGACGGTGTCGCCGCTGTCGGCGGCGGCCAGGCACAGGTGCGTGAGTGCCAAGCCGGTCAGGGCGCGGCGGCCGGCGCTGGTGCTGTCGGGCGTGTAGGCGCCGTTCGCTTCGTGGGCGTCAAAGGCCCATGCCCAGTCGTCGAACAATTGGCGTGCGATTTGGGCGCGCATGGCCTCGCGCACGGCGTGCACGCGCTGCGGGTCCACCTCGGCCAGTTGCTCGGCGATGTAGGTTTCGGCCGGCAGGGTGAGCACCAAGTCTTTGAAGGCGGCATCCAACTCGGGGTGACGCAACACGGCACGCATGGCGGTGATGAAGGCCGGATTCAGTGGCTCGGTGGGCACCGGGCCGGGTTCGGCGATGGCCTTGAGCGCACGTCGCAGCGCCAGGCGTTGAGCGGCTTCCCAGCGGTTGAAGGCATCGGTGTCATGGGCCAGCAGCACCAGCAACTCGGCGTCGGTGTAGTCACACTCCAGCACCACTGGGGCGCTGAAACCGCGCAGCAGCGAGGGCACGGGCTCGGCGTCGACGTTGATGAAGGTGAGTGTTTCGCTGGCTTGGGTCAGCACAAAGGTGCGCGTGCCGGCTTCGGCGTTACCCCAGTGCGCCAGTTGCAGCGGCAGCTCGCGGCCTTCGTGGCTGAGCAGCCCCAAGTTGACCGGGATGACAAAGGGCTCTTTGTGGTCCTGGCCAGCCGTGGCCGGACAGCTTTGCGAGAGCGTCAATGTGTAGCTGCGCTCGGCGGCGTTGTAGGCGCCTTCGGCCTTCACGCGGGGCGTGCCGGCCTGGCTGTACCAGCGCTTGAACTGCGGCAGGTGGTTCGCGAGTTCGCTGCCGGGGTTGGCGTCGGCGATGGCTTGCGCGAAGTCGTCGCAGGTCACGGCCTGGCCATCAAAGCGCTCGAAGTAGAGCTTCATGCCACGCGCAAAGCCATCACGGCCGACCAGCGTCTGCATCATGCGCACCACCTCGGCACCTTTTTCATAGATGGTGACGGTGTAGAAGTTGTTGATCTCGATGTAGCTGTCAGGGCGCACCGGGTGCGCCATCGGGCCGGCGTCTTCGGGGAACTGGGCGGTGCGCAGCACGCGCACGTCTTCGATGCGCTTGACGGCACGCGCTGATGGATCGGCACACAGGTCCATGCTGAATTCCTGGTCGCGGAACACGGTCAGGCCTTCTTTCAGACTGAGCTGAAACCAGTCGCGGCAGGTGATGCGGTTGCCGGTCCAGTTGTGAAAGTATTCGTGGCCGACCACGCTTTCGATGTTCGAAAAATCGGCATCGGTGGCGGT